>JAAYUG010000029.1 GCA_012517825.1 Bacteroidales bacterium
AAAGATACCATTGATAACGAGGATAACTCTTTAAAGAGTTATCTCCCGTTATCAACGGTAAATCATCTTAATAAAAAAAGAATAAAAATTATTAATAAAACGGTCAACGTTATTTAGGCATTGACTAATCAGAAATCACAATTCACAACTCACAAATCACAAATTGACCTAAAACACCCGAAACGCTGGAATAATGGAACATTGAAACCCTGGAACGCTGGAACCTCATTATTGGGAAATCGAAAATCACTGAAAATTTCCTATTTCCAATTTCCAATTTCCTGTAAGTGAGCACTCTATAAATCGGAAATTCTAATTAATAGGAAATGGGAAATCGGAAATCCTCATTAATGGGAAATCGGAAATCGGAAATCCTTGGAACTCTGGAACCCTGGAACGCTGGAACTTTGGAACATTGGAACACTGGAACACGATGCCATTGTCCTTAATCCCATTACGAAAAATTGAATTGGTATGTGATCATCGTTTCTTTTGTCCTTCATACCCTGACTGTTAAATGAAGTATTATTGCTATTCGCTACATGCCCCTCGCAATTTTTCCTTCACCTTTCTTTGAGTTGAGAGCATAAGCACAGGATGTTTAGAACTGAAAAATGTAAATCAATTCCGGTTTCTTAGAGAGCTGTTCTTCGGGCAGACTAACAATCCGGAAAAGAAACGGATTCCGTTAAAACGTCATGGTAAATACTGTCTCCTTTCCGGGAGTACTTGAGGCCGTTATGGTTCCATTATGCAAACGGATGATCTGGCGGGAAAGACTTAGGCCGATACCCGATCCGCTTGGCTTTGTAGTGAAAAACGGAATAAAAATTTTGTCAATTACATCAGGAAGAATGCCCTGCCCGTTGTCATAAACCTGTAAGGTTGCTCGCCCCCGCTTGTTCAGGAATGCCTTCAGCTCAATCACAGGATCTTTCCTGCCTTCCAGGGCATGCATAGAATTCTTGATCAGGTTGAGAAGCACCTGCTCGATGAGTTGCTCATCCACGGAAATTTCAAGATCATGCGGCTCAACAGACATGATAAAACGGATCCCGTTTTTCTTCATTTCTTCTTCAAGCAACAGGCTGATATGGCTGAACAGATCGTGCACCTTTAAAATCCTGAAATTGGGCTGAGGAATCCGGGTAAGGTTTCTGTAGGTATTGACAAAGTGCAAAAGCCCCGTACTCCGCTTGTTAATTGTCTGCAATGCCTGCTGAATCTCATTAACGGTATCCATATCCACCACCAGATTGCCGCTCTTGTTTTCCCCTATAATATCCTTGAGCATGATGTCGAGAGTGGACGAAAGGGATGCAATGGGAGTGATGGAATTCATAATTTCATGGGTCAGCACCCTGATCAGTTTTTGCCAGGCTTCTGTTTCCTGCTCTTCCAGAACACTCTGGATGTTTTTAATGGCTACCAGCACAATCTCCTTGTCTTTTATTCTGAGCTCCGTTGCGTTGATGCTGAGCTGAAGAAGGTCTTCATAATCCTGTACTTTCACCAGGCGGTTTTCTCCCGGCTGAATGGACAGAAGAGTCTGGACAAGTTCCTTGCTCAGGGGTTCCAGAAGATGGATGTTTTTGAGGGTAGCAACCTGAAAGAGTTTCTTGGCGGCCTTGTTGACCAGTTCAACACTGCCATCGCGCTGAAAAGCTATTATGCTGACGTCAATATTCTGCACAATGCTCTGCAGATAATGAAAATGCTCCTCTTTTTCTGACCGTACTGCCTGAAAATCCTTTATGACATCATTGAAAGCCTTCGCCAGTTCATTGAATGATTCGCCCATTCCCTCGATGCGGAATGAACGGTTAAACTCAGCATAACGGATGGATTCGAGAAACCCCGCCAGTTCCCTGTTGGTCCGGTCCGTGTAGCGGAATAGCCAGACAATCTGCATGACAATGACGATCCCGATCAACACCGGGGTGAGATAAAACCTTGTTTCCAGAGAATAGAAAAACAGGAAAATTGTGGCGCTGAGGACAATAACCCTTATTAAAACGTTGGTGCGGAATTTTTTATAAACCATATTTTTCCATGCGTCGGTAAAGTGATGTACGTGTAAGACCCAGTTCTGCAGCCGCCTGACTTACATTTCCCTGGTACTGTTTCAATACTTTCAGTATCACGGCTTTCTCAATTTCTTCCAGGTTGTAGGTTTCCAGTTCCAGTTCACCGGCTTTTCGGGAAACGGTAGAGAGAAGAAAATCATCGGGTTCAAGGATATCCCCCTCACTCATAATCACGGCCCTTTCAACGGCATGCTGCAATTCCCTTACATTTCCCGGCCAGGGATACTGCTGCAGCTTCTTCATGGCCGCCGCCGAAATGCCTCGTACCGGTTTCTTGTACTTTTTGGTATAGATCTTCAGGAAATGGTTTGTGAGCAGGGGAAGATCATCGAGCCGGTCCCTCAGAGGAGGCAGGTGAATTTCCACCGTGTTGATGCGGTACAGCAAATCCTGCCGGAAGGCATTCCTCGACACCATGTCATAAATGTCGTTATTGGTGGCGCAAATTAGCCGCACATCAACCGGTATGGGCTTGTTCGAACCAACCCGTGTTACTTCCCTCCTCTCAATTACGGTAAGCAACTTACTCTGAAGTGTGGGCGACAAATTTCCGATCTCATCAAGAAAAAGCGTTCCTCCGCTGGCAATTTCAAACCTTCCCTGCTTCTCCGATTTCGCATCGGTAAATGCTCCTTTTTCATGCCCAAAAAGTTCGCTTTCAAAAAGGGTTTCCGCAATGGATCCGAGATCAACAGCAATAAACACCTCATCTTTGCGCGGAGAATCTCGGTGAAGCGCTCTGGCAACAAGCTCCTTTCCGGTGCCGTTTTCACCCAGGATCAAAACACTGGCATCCGTTTTTGCCACTTTCTGTATGGTGGCAAATACCTTTTGCATGGGTTCGCTGGCACCAATGAAGTCCTGGTATGGCATATCATAAACAGCGCTGATTCCCCTCTGCCGGGTACGGAGGGAATCTGCTTCCTGCCGCGACCTTCTCAATTTGATGGAAGCCGAAATGGTGGCCAGAAGTTTTTCGTTCTGCCATGGCTTGAGTACAAAATCCGTTGCGCCCGACTTAATGGCCCTCACTGCTTTCTCGGCATCACCATATGCGGTAATAAAGACAACCACCGCCTGCGGATCCAGTTCCAGAATTTTCGACAGCCAGTCAAATCCCTCCTGTCCGCTGATGGCATCTTTGGTAAAATTCATGTCCAGCAGAATTACATCATACTGCGTTTTCTGCATAACAGCCGGAATCTGCTCGGGATCAGTCAGCGTGTCGATCACCTCAACATGCTGCTTCAACAGCAGTTTAAGGGCAAAAAGAATATCCTCGTTATCGTCAACAGCCAGTATGCGTCCTGTTTTTACATCTTTGCTCATTCGTTTCCCGGAAGATTATTATGCGTTATTCTGTAAAAGTAAACATTATTTGCTTCATCATCAATAAACAGACCAAAAAGACCCACTCTTTCATTATCAAATGATACCATACTTTTGCACACTCTCTGCCGGACTTGACATTCTGTTCGTTTTCGTACACCGTTTGTTTCATTTTGATACAGTTTCCGGGAGAATGGAAAGAACCCTGTTTGACAACTTTCTTAAATATCAGTACTTTAGGTTTTTTGGCATAATTAATGCTCAAACTCACGGAAATACTTTCGGCTTATGAATGGCATGGACAAAAAGATTGAAAAAAGACATCCCCGACTGAAACGCATTATCTGGATTTCAGCCATTGCTGTTCTTGTACTCCTGGTTATTTACTCGATGTTTTTTGGAGATAAAAGCTCCAGGCTGAACATCGAAACCGACAAGATTACCATAGCTACCGTTGAACGCGACATATTTCAGGATTATATAGCTGTTATCGGCACCGTTGAACCCATTCAGACCATTTACCTTGATGCCATTGAAGGAGGCAGGGTAGAAGAGATTCTCCGCGATGAAGGAAGCAAACTGCGCAAGGGAGATGTGATCATCCGGCTGAGCAACCACAATCTGCTGCTGGAAATTTCGAACCATGAAGCGGAAGTTGCGCGGGCAGTCAATGAACTTCGCCAGGCACGGCTGTTGATGGTGCAGCAGCAACTCATCAACCAGAGCAGCATTATTGATACGAGAAAAGTTCTCAAACAGCAGGAAAGAACATTCCGGAACAATGAAAAGCTGTTCGAAACCAATTCTATCTCGCGCGAAGAGCTCGAAAAATCAAAAGAAGAATACCAGGCTTCATTAGAAAAAATGAACCTTCTGCTCGAAAACCAGAAACAGGACAGCATGTTCAGGGCCATCCAGGTGGCCTCTCTCGAATCATCGGTTTCGCGCATGGAGAAAAACCTTGTACTCATCCGTGCCCGGCTCGATAACCTCGACATCAAGGCGCCTGTTGACGGCGAACTGGCCACTCTCAATCCTGAAGTAGGGGAAGTGATCAATTACGGCACACGTATCGGAACAATCAATATACTCGACTCCTACAAGCTGAAAGCCGAAATTGACGAGCACTATATTGACCGGGTGAAAAAAGGACTGAAAGGTGCCTGCGATTTCAGCGGGAAAGACTATACAGCGCATATTGAAAAGATTTTCCCCGAAGTGAAAAACGGAAGGTTTTTTGTTGACATGATTTTTGATGATTCGGTACCTTCCCAGATCCGTATCGGTCAGACATCACGGATCAAGCTTGAACTGGGGGAATCCCAGCCGGCTGTACTTTTACCCAGGGGAGGTTTTTACCAGAGTACCGGTGGTCAGTGGGTATATGTCATTCTTCCCGAACAGCATGTAGCTGTAAAACGGGCTATCCGGATCGGACGCCAGAACCCGAGATTTTACGAAATCATCGAAGGCCTGGAGCCGGGAGAAAAAGTAATTGTTTCGGGATACGACAATTTTGGCAACGCAGATAAGCTGATTCTTAAATAGTACCTTTAATTCTGTTCATTATGATTCGCACCATCCATCTGAGCAAAGTTTTCCGCACCGATGAAGTGGAAACAACTGCCCTCAACAATGTCAATCTTGAAGTTAAGGAAGGAGAATTTGTCGCAGTAATGGGTCCTTCGGGCTGCGGAAAATCCACCCTGCTCAATATTCTGGGCCTTCTGGACAATCCGACCAGTGGAGAATTTTACCTCGACGGACATGAGGTTTCCCGTTACAGTGAACGGGCCCGCACCAGTATGAGAAAAGGAAACATCGGATTTGTATTCCAGAGCTTCAACCTGATCGATGAACTAACAGTCTTTGAAAATATCGAACTTCCCCTTTTGTATATGAAGGTTTCTGCCACTGAGCGCCGCAAAAGGGTGGAAGAAGCCATGGAAAGAATGCGGATATCACACCGCAGAAAACACTTCCCCCAGCAACTTTCCGGCGGTCAGCAGCAGCGTGTTGCCATTGCACGTGCTGTGGTTTCCAAACCAAGGCTCATCCTCGCCGACGAACCAACCGGAAACCTCGACTCAGCCAACGGGGAAGAGGTTATGAATCTTCTGATCGAACTCAATAACGACGGAACAACCATCGTGATGGTAACCCACTCCCCCTCCGATGCAGAAAAAGCCCACCGGATCATTCAGCTTTTTGACGGATATGTAGTTACGGAAAATGTAAAACATGCGTATCAGAGTTGAATAGCGTAAAGACAAAAGCCCTGTATGGAAAACGAAACCACAGATTATTTTCTGACAATTAGAAAAGAAAAAACTCAGCAGGAATTTAACTAATACAAACAAAAATGAAAGAACTTGCCATTCCTTTACCCTATATTCGTGATGACCAGATCGCTGAGGTGGAATTATCCATCGGCCGGTCAAAACTTCACTACAGCTTCAGGATAGAATCATTTCCGTGGGATGTGGAGGATGCATTTACCCACCCCGATGATGACGAAATTACCCGTTCGCTGAAGAGGATAACAAGACTTAAAAACGCTATTCAGGAATACGATCCGGAATGGGAACTGATACAGATTTTCAATCCATCAGAAAATTCGAAATTTATACAGGTACTTTACAGAAAAAAACTGAAACTGATTTAATATGAAACCCACATGTTTTACAAACACAAACACAGCGGTAATAAAATGCCGAACATGTGGGTTCCATCATACCATTGAAAATTAATTTTATTATGATGAAAATGCGTGCAATGTATTTGGCCGTCGTAACGGTAATTTTCCTAGCAGGAACAGGTACTTCCCGTGCCCAGAAGGTGTGGACACTGGAAGAATGCATACAGTATGCCCTCGATCACAATATTACCATTAAACGGCAGGAACTGGCGGCCGATGTTTCCTCCAACAATGCATTTCAGGCAAAGATGAATCTGTTGCCCGGAATCGGAGCAGGGTTCAATCATTCATTCAATTTCGGACGAACCGTTGATCCAACTACTTACGACTTTGTGGAACAAAATTACCAGTCGCAGTCAATGGGTGTGGGAGGCAACATGACGTTATTCCATGGCCTGCAGAATATCAACAACATGAAACGGCAGCAGTTCAATCTCATGGCCAAACTGGCGCAGGTTGAAAAGGCCAAAAACGATGTTACACTTAACATTGCCACCGCTTATCTTCAGATCCTCTTCAGCCAGGAAATTCTCGAAGTAGCCAAAGCACAGCTTGAAGTAACACGCCTGCAGGTTGAAAAAATGCGGAAACTGGTGGAGGTGGGAAACAAGGCCATGGGAGACCTTTTGCAGATTCAGGCACAGGAAGCTTCTGACCGGCTGGAAGTGATCAATGCTTCAAACAACTTAAAAATTGCCTATCTCACACTCACCCAACTGCTCGACCTCGATTCGGCCGAAGGATTTGAAATTGCAAAACCGGTCACGGCCCAGATTGACGAAGCACTGGTTGCTCCCGAAGTGGAAGAAATTTATACCGTTGCCGAAAAAGAAATGCCCCAGATCAGAATGGCAGAGTACATGGTAAAAGCTGCGCAAAAAGACCTTGCCATTGCCCGCGGAGCCAGATTCCCTGATGTAACACTGCAGTCACAGGTGTACACCTACTATTCGGAACTTCAGACGCAATATTACTCATACGAACAGCAACTGCGCAACAACATGTCAAAAACCATCCAGTTCGGAATCAATATCCCTCTGTTCAGCCGCTATGCCACTCAACGCGATATCAGCAATGCAAAAATCGCCCGCAATGATGCCGAACTGCAACTCAGGGAAGCCCGGCTTGACCTATACAAAACCATTCAGCAGGCACATGCTGATGCAGTTGCCGCACTTGAAAAATACCGGTCGGCAGCAGAAGCAGTAAAGGCTAACGAGGAAGCCTTTAAATATACAGAGCAGAAATTCGGGGTAGGCCTTGTGAGCGCCGTTGAATACAATGAAGGAAAGAAAAACCTGACAAAAGCCCGTGCCGACTTACTGCAGGCTAAATATGAATTCATCTTTAAGACAAAAATTCTCGCTTTTTACATGGGAAATAAAATCGAGCTTAAATAGACCACTGGCAATCAGGTAAGGAGGTTTCTCTTTCTGAAGGATGGCAGAACTCCCATGCCATCCTTTTCTTTTGTCGGCCAACGGTGCACTTTATAATCCCAAATATAATTTTCTATAGCCTGGTTGAATTTGTTAATTCATGGTACTTGGGTTAAATCCATAGTCCCTGGTTTAAAGCATGAACCCCTTTTTCACCTGTCATATATTTCATGTTTCATGCTTGCCATAATCATTTACTTGAATTACATTTGATCCCCATGCATTAAATCAATAGGCACATGAAAAGAATCATCTTCCTTTTATTGCTCAGTTGCGTCATGGTAGCAGCTGAAGGACAGATATTCAACTCCTCCCGGGCGATTGGAAGAGGAAGGTTTTATCTCGGCCTTGAGCCGGCCGTTTATGCAAAGTCAGGAACCGACGTCTATATGTTTTTTCATGGCGGGGCCGGGATTACCAATCAGATTGACCTGGCGCTGACAGCCGGTGTGGGACCATCCACCTATTTCGGAACCAGCTTGCAGTGGGCTCTGGCGAATCGGGTTCAGCTGATCACCGGAGCCAGGTACTTCGATTACTTCGGACTCAACGGAGGCCTCACCTATAGCATTCCCCTGGTGAAAGGTACCCATCTCTGGCTGGGGAGCAATATGGTGCTTGAATTTGCCGATGAAGTAAGGGTACCTCTGTGGATACCGCTGGGCGTGGAAATAGGATTCCGCGACAATATCACCTTCCTGCTGGAAAGTGAAATTGGTCTTACCAGTCCTGCACCTCACATCATTTCAGGAGGACTGGCCATTTATTTCCGCTGATAAACGGCAACGCCCCCGATCCACGTGGAAAAAACCTTTGCCTCCGGAATTTTTTCCAGCGGAGCCCTCATCAGGTCTGTATCCAGAACAACAAAATCGGCCCATTTACCCGACTCAAGCGAACCACGGCTTGATTCCTCGAAAGCTGCCCGGGCTGCCCAGATGGTCATGGCACGCAAAGCCTCTTCCCGAGTAAGGGCATTTTCCATCTGAAACCCGCCGGCAGGCTGTCCGGCAGGATTCTTTCTTGCAACCGCCGCATAAAATCCCTGCAGCGGATTAATATCTTCAACGGGGAAATCACTGCCATTGGCCAGCCATCCGTTCTGCTGAAGCAGCATTTTGTAAGCATAGGCATATTTCATTCGCTCTGCTCCAAGGCGATTCACAGCCCATGACATATCAGACACGGCATGAGTAGTCTGAACACTGGGAATAATGGAAAACTTCGCAAACTTTTGAAAGTCAGACGGATGAATTACCTGTGCATGCTCAATCCTCCACCGCAGGTCGTTTTTCCCCTTCAGTACCTCTCCATACACATTAAGGATCATGCGGTTGGCAGCATCCCCGATACAATGGGTGTTTACCTGATAACCATACTTCCTTGCTTTCTGGCAGATTTTTCTGTAATAGCCGGCAGGCTCAATCTGAAGACCCCTTGACTGTGGATCATCTGTATATGGCTCCAGCAGGAGAGCACCCCTCGAACCCAGGGCACCATCGGCAAAAAGTTTGATGGAACGGACAGAAAGCCGATCGGTACGGTAGATTCCCCTGGAAATAAAATGGTTAAAATTCTCTTTGGTCGGTTCCAGCATAGCATAAATACGCATCGATAATCTGCCATATTTCTGGAGGCTGTCTATCAGAGACACTTCCTGATATCCAAGCCCCGCATCGCAAACCATCGTCAGACCCACAGCAAAACAGTTTGTCTGTGCTTCCAGAAGAGCCTCTCTTTTTGCAGGCAAATCCGGAGGTGGAATCAGTCGCGAAACCAGATTCATGGCATTGTCAATAAGAATACCTGAAGGAGCCCCGTTTTCCAGCACTACCCTGCCTCCTTTTACCCTGGTCTGGCTTGTGATCCCTGCCATTTTCAGTGCCGCAGTATTTACCCAGGCAGCATGACCATCAATACGGGTCAGATAGACAGGAAGGTCAGGGAAAATTGAATCGAGCATCTGGCGGTTTGGATACATTTTGCTTTCCCAGTCGTTCTGGTCCCATCCTCTGCCGGTTATCCACTGCCCATTCCGTTTGCTTCCAGATCCCCTCAGCCGGGTCATGATTTCCTCAACAGAAGCGGTTCCAGTGAGATCGGCTTCCTGCAGTCCGAGGCCATAATACAAAAAATGGCAATGGCTATCAATAAATCCCGGATATACGTACTTCCCTCCCAGATCGATGATGGCATCAGCACGGTATTTCGCCCGGAGATTACCGGCGGTGCCGGTTTCCACAATACGGCCTTCGGCAACAACCATTGCATCGGCAGTGGAGAAAACATCATCAACAGTATAAATCTGCGCATTGAGAAAAAGAATGGTATCCTTTTTCTGCAGGGAACTTCCTGAACTTTCTGAAACCAACATAGAGCAGAGAATCAGAACAAACGGTATCCTGAGATGCATTATTTATTTGATTTTCCGATAAATATGTCAGCAAATTTCAGATACTGTTCCCAGTCAAATGGCGTGATATTATGTTTGCCGGTACGAATATGGTAACCGATGGTTCCCATAACCGGGGTATCAGGGGGCGGCATCTCGGTCACGGGTAGCCCGGGCAGATTGAAAAGCCTGTAAACCGGGGTAGCCAGAACACCGGCCAGGAATTCACCATGAGGGTCAGCCCACAGGTCTTCTGTTGCACTGGCAATATACACCGGACGCGGAGCAATAAGAGCTATCAGCATGTGCTGGTCAACGGGAAGTTTTTCTTCACGGTTGTTGTAATTTTTAAAGTTTCCGCAGAACCAATGAGGAAACCGTGAATTAATCGCCTCCACTGTTTCACCAAAAACCCTTTTGGAAAGAGCAGCTCCGCCGCAACCCGAATTATTGGAAACCACCAGAAAAAACCGTTCATCCATTGCACCAGCCCAGAGAGCAGTCTTTCCGAGCCGTGAATGCCCTATCACCGCCACATGATCTTTATCCACATCCCTGTCGGTTACAAGATAATCCATACAGCGGCTCAATCCCCATGCCCATGCAGCTATGGAACCCCATGCCTCAGGGGATACCCTGTCGTTCGGCCTTCTGAAAAGGGCATGAACACCGTTGTTAAAACCATCATCAAAGTCAGGATCAATATCACCATAATAAACGGTGGCAAGGCCGTATCCTCGGCGCAAAAGTGTTTCGACACACCAGCGCGAAGTATCCACCCCCCGCGAAGATTCCGTGGCCCTGTTCCGGGTAATTCCCATTTTATCATCATTCGCCACCCAGGAAGAAGGAAGAGGAACAGAACGATCAAACGTTACCGTATGGTTGCCGTTGAAATTCAAACCAAGAAATACCGGAGCAGGCAATTTTCCGGCCGGAAGATACATCAGGAGGGAAAGAACAGGCCCTGAACGATCTTTCCTGAAATACAGGTTCACCTGTCTGCGGATCCCCAGACCCCCGAATGCTTTCCCGTTCTTTTCCTTTACTTCAAAAATAAGAGTGTCGGGCAAGCCGGGTGAAACACCATACACCAGATGTTCAAAAAGTGCCCTGATTTCCGGTTTCCTGAACTGCAGCCACTCCTCCTCTGTCTGAACTCTCTGGCCGTTTATAAGTACCAGAACATCCGGCACCGGAATCATCCCGGCTTTATCTTCAGAATAACTAACATTCTGACCACGCGAAAGAGAGGAAACAAAACTGAATACAAGAAAAACAAAAATCAACCTTATCCATTTTGAATATGTTCTCATACAATAAATTTTGATGATTCAATGAGGATAAACTCTGATTTGCCAAAACCTCTGCATTCCTTATTCAGGCTTTTCGGCCGGCAATCGGAAAAAGAAAGTTGTTCCGGCGCCGGGCGTGCTTTCAGCCCAGATGCTGCCATGGTTCTGTTCAATAAATTCCTTGCAGATGAGTAGACCAAGTCCTGACCCCGTTTCTCCCCCGGTACCGGTTCTGATCTTTTTCCTGTCCGAATCAAACAGGAGCGCTTTGGTTTCCTCATCCATTCCTGCACCCTGGTCAGAGACAGAACACACAACAAAACCATCCTCCTTTCGAAGGGCTATGCTGACCTCTCCTCCCTGCTTGCAGAATTTAACGGCATTGGAAAGAATATTTCTCACCACCGCGCTGATCATATGGCGGTCGGCCAACACAAAGAACTCTTCCTGTGGAGAAAAGCTGATGCGGATGTTCTTCCTTGCGGCCTGTTCTCTCAATAAATCAATATTTTCCATAACCGGCTCCGCCATGTTAAACGATACCGGACTGACTCCCCTGCCCTTCAGCTGGCTTGAACTCCACAAAAGAAGATTTTCTATCAGGGACAGGAGTTTTTGCACCGACTGCCGGATGTATTCAAGATATTCCTCCCGTTTGTTTTCGTCTAATTTTCTATGATGCAAAGTAAGCAGTTCAACAAATCCCTGAATGGTTCCCAGCGGATTTTTTATATCATGGGCCATGATGGAGAATATCCTGTCGTTCATCCGGTTGAGTTCATGCAGCCGTTCGTTGGTGGTACGAAGTTCTTCCGTCTGCTGCTGGAGCAAGGCTTTCTGCGACTCAAGCTCTTTAACGCTGCGATCAAGCGCTTCCGCATTAGCCAGCAATTCTTCATTGGCCACTTCCAGTTCATGCGTCCGCTCATGGACCAATTGTTCAAGCAGTCGATTTCTTTTCAGGATACTCTGATTTCTCAGATACACAAACGCCAGAATGATACCTATAACAATCAGAGTAAGAACAACCCTGAAAAACCAGGTTCTGTACCAGGGGGTAAGAATAACAATGGTCAGCTTGTCTCCCTTCCTGTCCCAGAACCCGTCGTTATTGCATCCACGCACCCAGAAGGTATAACGGCCGGGTTCAAGGTTGGTAAATGTCACCTCCCTTCTGGTGCCGGTTGAAATCCAATTTTCCTCATATCCTGACAGCAAATACTCAAACCGGTTGTTTTTCTGATTCAGATAGTTCAATGCTCCGAATTGAATGGTAATTGACCTCTTTCCAAAGGGAAGAACAATGACCGGATAACCGGCATGCTGGGATTCTGAGCACATTGCCTCATGCAAATAGCTTCTGTAATTGACAAGAACATCTTTTATGTAAACCGGATATATGGTGGTATCCGGTTTGATATCGTCCGGGTCGAAGCGCACCATGCCCTGATCCGTACCGAACATCAGAGCTCCGGACTTTGACTGGAAGCATGCTCCCCTGGTGAAATAATTCCCGGGCAGACCATCGTCCTGGTATAAATTCCAGAAAGATGAAGAATCGGGATTGAATCTGCAGAGCCCGTTATTGGTGCTGATCCATAAATTCCCCCTGCGGTCTTCGGTAATAGCATTGATAACATTACCCGGTAGTCCCTGTGAAGTGGTATAACGTATAAAAGACGTATCGGCGGGTTTAAAACGATTCAGACCATTGGCAGTGCCGATCCAAAGACGCTTTTTCCGGTCGCGGTAAAGAGAATAGACCCAGTTATGACTGAGTCCGTCGGCCTTTTTCTCCGAGTAAATAAATGAACGCCCCTGCCGGGTTTCCGGATCCAATAAACATGCCCCGTTATAAGTACCTACCCAGAAATGGTAATTTTCGTCTTCCAGTATAGTCAGTGCATAATTATCCACCAATGCTGAGTTCAGGGTAGTGTATGAATCCCATGTCTGCTTATCGGTATCAAACCTCAGGAGACCATGTCCGTTGGTTACAATCCACACCTTCCCGCGTGAATCTTCAAAAATCTGCCGGATATCGTGTTTCCCTGTACAACCGGGAAATGAACATTCCGGTGTGATCATTTTCCACGTATCCTTATCGGGATCATACAAGGCAATTATTCCCATATATCCGCCCACCCAGATTTTGCCCGACCGGTCTTCCATCAATGCCAGCACAGCATCTGAGGGAATTCCGGGTTTTTCTGTATGCCAGAAATGTCGGATTTCCCCTCCTGACGCACTGATGCAGTTCAATCCTCCCCCGTCGGTACCAACCCAGATATTCCCCCTTTTATCTTCCAGGATGGACAAAATCGAATTGGAACTGAGGGACCGGCTCTGTCCCGGAACATGATCATAAATCACAAACTTTTTTGCAGGGGTTAAACTGGCATAATTGACTCCGTTCCTGTAACATCCTATCCACAATGTGTTTTCGCGGTCAAGATAAAATTTCCTTACAAAATCATCATTGACTGATTTGGGATTATAAGGATCAGCCGTGATGGAGATCAGTTTTTTTCTGCCGGGTGTATACACCAGAATACCGTTATGATCAGTTGCCGCCCAGATGTTCCCCCAGGGATCTTCAAAGGCATCCCAGAACTCATACTTAGCAAAATCGCTAAAACCGGAAAAAATGGAAAAAGGTTCTATGGAAAAATCCTTCAGGCTGAGCAAAAACAAACCGTTACTGCCCGATACCAGATATCTGCCTCCTGAAACAACAGTAACACTATGAATTAACCCGCAATTATGTTCCCTCTGAGCCGCAACATGTTTAAACAGATTCATCTGTACAATTTTCCGTGAAGAAAATATCAGAATCTGTTGGTCTGATTCGGTCACAACTGTCTGGCACAAATAATCGTCCCCGGTAAAAAGGTCCTTTTCGGATGGAAGGTCGAGGAAGGGAACCATAATTGCCTGACTAACAGCAAGCTGTAAAATCTGATACGGATAAGTAATTAACACGGTTCCATCCTTAGTCATATCCAGGTCAATAACATTCCTGCGCTTTAACCTAACACCCGATTCCGGAATAGTGGTAAAACGATCGCAATTTCTGTTGTACCTCACCAGACCAAGGTCAGTACCAATAAGAAGCTGATTATGGCGGTCAATCAGCATAGTATTTATATTATTGCCTTTGATACTCGCAGAATCATTGATGTCATAATGGTACGTGCGGAGGGTCTGCCCGTCAAACCGGGCCAGACTGTTTTCCGTGCCAAACCACATAAACCCCTTGTCATCCCTGATAATGGAGAACACCCGGTTACCTCCGAGTCCGTCCCGGTAAGCAATGTGCTTGAAATTCAATCCTGACAGATCCTGGGAAAAAAGCTTTGCTCCGGCAGGGAAAACAGCAAACAGAATGAGAATAACTGCCGGAAATTTCATTGATATCCTTCCAGATATTGCCGGGAGTGTTTCTGTATCCATATACCTGACTATGAAAATATTGTCCAGAAACCTATACAATTAAATATGCCAATCAGACAAGTGCATAAATTTTATGCTCCCACAACTAACCTAACGAAAATTGGTGAAAGATAACAAAAAAATCCTCCTTCCTGCAGAAAAAAAATTTATGCGGCATTCTCTTATATTTTCCAAAATTCATTATAGTAATTAAAGGCAATCCTGTAAAATGTTTTTCTGATTCCGGTAATTTTCATCCGATTTTTCCGTTTCTTGGATTGACCTGCTTTATGTATTTTTACGGCTATGAGCACACGCTGGTTACATTGGTTAGCAACATCTGGATTCCTCATTGCGCTGGTGGCCGGAGGATGCGAACAGGAAGAAATATTGAAAGACCCTGAAGCACGCCTTAGTTTTTCAAAAGACACCGTCAGTTTTGACACTATATTCACTTCAATAGGCTCAACAACCCGGCAACTTAAAGTGTACAACCGGTATAACAAAACCCTCCGGATTTCGGAAATCAGGCTTGCAGGAGGAGAATCAAGCCCCTTCCGGATCAATATTGACGGGATTAGCAGTTTCAGGCAAAACAATGTTGAAATTCTCCCGAAAGACAGCCTGTATATATTTGTTCAGGTAACCATTGATCCGAAAAACAGTAACGCTCCGGTGCTGGTTCACGATTCCATTCTCTTCACCACCAACGGCTCTGTTCAGGATGTTGATCTTGTTGCCTGGGGGCAGGATATGCATCTTATTCTGGCCGATACAATTCATGCGTCTACCGAATGGCCAGCCGACAAACCTTATCTTGTCCGCTACTATCTGATTGTTGACAGTGCACAGACGTTAACCATAGAACCGGGAACACGTATCTACATGCACCGGGATGCCGTAATCGAAGTCAGAGGCACCCTCCGCGCTCAGGGAACACTCGACCAGCCTGTGCGTATCCAGGGAGACCGGCTTGAAGAAGATTATAAAAATATACCCGGCCAGTGGCTGGCCCTCGCGTTCAGTCCCTCCAGCACCGGCAATTTACTTGAATATACCGACATCCGGAACGGAGTGGTTCTTCAGATCGGCCGTCTGGAAGACCCGCGGAGCGTACCCGTTACGCTCAGAAACTGTCAGATCTTCAACATGAGTTTTGCGGGCATTTATGCTTTCGGCGCTTCCATTACGGCAGAAAACCTGGTAGTTGCCGATGCCGGAACCCTTCTTCTGGGACTTTTCCGGGGCGGAACACATCGCTTTTACCACTGTACCCTTGTTAATAAGGGCGTTATGTTTTACAATCGCTCGGCTCCTTCGGTTATTCTTTCCAACTATTTTACCGATCAGAACAAAAAAGAATATGCAGGAGACATGACGCAGGCCTCTTTTGGCAACTGCATCATCTGGGGTAATTATGAAAATGAGCTGGCGTTTGCATTCAAGCCGTCTTCCGGTGCAGCCAACTACCATTTCAAAAACTGCCTCCTCCGGCTCGACCCTTCCAAACTGCCCGTCACAGACACCATGCACTTTGATTCGGTATGGTACAGCACTGCTCCTTTATTCCGGGATGCCGACCAGTGGAATTTCATCCCTGACAGTAGTTCCTTTTCCAACAACAAAGGCTCCCTTTTCATTGCCAGCCAGGTACCCCAGGATATAAGAGGGAAGAACCGACTGGCCGACGGGAAGCCTGATCTGGGTGCTTTTGAATGGATACCCGGTGACACCGCCCGGCGTAAAAGTTCCCGCAGATGAAAACCTGGACAACGGTTTTTCTTGTTCTTTTTCTCGCCGTCCACGAGGCATATTGTCAGCAGCCCTCTTCAGCGGAAAAACCCCTTCTGCAGGTGATGTTCTGGAACACGGAAAATTTCTTTGACCCCTTTAACGACAGCACGGTTAACGATGAAGAATTTCTTCCCGGCGCCCTGCGAGCATGGAATTTTAAAAAATACGAAACCAAGCGCAACCATATTTATCAGGTAATTGCAGCTATTGGCGGCTGGGACCCTCCTGATGTAATAGGCCTTGCTGAAGTGGAAAACCGTTTTGTACTGAACGATCTGGTAACCAATACCCCCCTGGCAAAATACAATTACCGTATTGTTCATAAGAACTCGCCCGATCCGCGGGGCATCGACGTAGCTCTCCTTTACCGCGAAGACCGTTTCCGCGTGATTGATAAACGGTATTTTCCCGTTTATAATGCCGGCGGGAAAATTGAACGCACCAGGGAAATCCTTTATGTTGCCGGTATTACAGGGCACGATACCCTGCATATTTTTGTTAATCACTGGCCTTCCCGTGCAGGCAGAAAAAACGACAGTGAATTGAAACGATGCCACGTGGCCCTGACATTGAAAAGCAAAACCGACTCGCTTCTGCGCCGTAATCCAAAAGCCTTTGTCCTGATTACCGGCGATTTTAACGATGAGCCCACTGATGAAAGCCTTATCCGCTGCCTCGGGGCTAAAACAGATACCGCCGGAGCCCAAAGCAACGGTTTATACAATCTTTCCGCCCTGCTTTCCCTCAACGGAAAAATCAGAGGCACACATAAATATGAGGGAAAATGGGCCATACTCGATCAGGTGATCGTTTCGGGCAGCCTTCTGCAAAAAGGAAAACACATCTGTACCGACGCATCAAAGCTGTCAGTTTTTGCACCCGATTTTCTTCTCGAAAAAGACGATCGCTGGATGGGATACAAACCGTTCAGGACTTATAACGGAATGCAATATCAGGGAGGGTACTCCGACCATCTTCCTGTAATCATAAAACTGGTCAGGAAATAATCTATTATCAATCACTGAAACATTTGAACGCAATCAGGTCAAATCACAATTTACAAATCACTGAAAATTTCCTATTTCCCATTTCCTATTTCCCATTCGGGAATATGCTGTGAAAATAAAATCCTGTCAACTTTATTCACGCATAGAAGAGTTGTGATTTGTGATTCTAAATTCTTGATTTTAAACGCAATACGGTTAAATCACAATGCACAAATCAAAAATTACTGAAAATTTCCTGAAGGAGATCACGCTATGAAAAACGGAACACATTAATCGGAAATCCTTTACCCGGCTTCTGGAGTTCCGGGCGTAAGTCCAAGTTCTTTCCCTTTTTCCAGCATAAACTTCCATGCTTCCTCCCTGTTGTTTCTTATGACCCCGTCGAGGATGGCTTCCTTGATGGCATTTTTGATAATTCCCACTTCCTTGCAGGGAGGAATGCCAAAAAATTTCATAATGTCTTCTCCGGTTACGGGGGGCTGAAAATTGCGGACAGCATCTTTTTCCTCAATCTCTTTCAGTTTTTTCCGTACCAGGGCAAAATTGGCCTTGTAAACGGCACGCAAACGGTCGTTTTTTGAAGTAATATCGGCCTCGCACAAGGTCATCAGCTGATCAATATCGTCTCCGGCTTCGAAAAGCAGGCGCCGCACGGCCGAATCGGTAACATCTTCGGAAGCCAGCACAATGGGGCGCAAATGAAGAGCGACCATCTTCTGTACAAAACGCATTTCGGCTCCCATCGGAAGACGAAGCCTCCTGAATATTCCCGGAACCATTTTGGCACCGAGGTATTCATGGCCATGAAATGTCCAGCCCTGCTCCGGAATATATTTTTTTGTAAGCGGCTTGGCAATATCATGAAGCAAGGCAGCCCAGCGAAGCCAGATATTTTCTGAAACACCGGCAACATTGTCCAGTACCATCAGAGTGTGCTGAAAATTATCCTTATGCATGCGCCCGTCAATGGCTTCCACTCCCTTCAGATTGGAGAGCTCGGGCAGAAAAACAGGCAGTAAACCCGTACTGTCGAGTAACCGGAATCCAACCGACGGCTTCTCAGACTGCAATATTTTGGTTAGTTCTTCCGCAATACGTTCCGCCGAAATAATCTTGAGCCTCTCCGCATTTTCTCTGATTCCTTCAAGGGTTCTCTCCTCAATGCGGAAATTCAGCCGGGTGGCAAACCGGATCGCCCGTATCATGCGCAAAGGATCGTCGGAAAAGGTATGTACCGGATCCAGCGGAGTACGTATGATCTTTTTCTTCAGATCTTCCTGACCATTGAACGGATCTATCAGCTGTCCGTGATTCTTCGGATGAAGCCCTATGGCCATGGCATTGATGGTAAAATCACGCCGTTGCATGTCTTCTTCCAGCGTGGCCTTAAATACCTTCGGCTTGCGTGAATCTGCCTTGTACGATTCCTTACGTGAGGCCGCAAACTCAATCTCCATCCCATGAAACCGGAACATGGCTGTTCCAAAATTCCTGTAACTGACCACCTTTAATCCGGGACGTATTTTTTTTGCTACTTTCTGCGCCAACTCAATCCCGTCACCTACCACCACAATATCAATATCCTTCGAATCCCTTCCCAGAAAACGGTCGCGCACAAAACCGCCCACCACATAGGCCTCCGTGTCCTCCTCCGCACAAACCTCCGTTATTATCTGAAAAATCGTATGATCAAGAAAATTTTTCATATTAAAATATGTACATATGTAAATTTTGTCGTATCTTTGCGCCAAAATTACAGAAAATGCATTGGCATTCAAAAATATTGGCACAAAGATACACCCTGGAACGATATTTGAACTGAAAAAAACAAACAAATAAAACAATAACAACATGCTGGAACATTTAACAACAGAAACTTTTAAGGAAA
Organism: Bacteroidales bacterium; assembly: GCA_012517825.1. Classification (NCBI taxonomy): domain Bacteria; kingdom Pseudomonadati; phylum Bacteroidota; class Bacteroidia; order Bacteroidales; species Bacteroidales bacterium. The sequence goes on from JAAYUG010000029.1 coordinate 19,362, forward strand.
AAGTATTCAACTACGACGTCAACAAAGAATGGAAATTTGAAGGGGATAAACCCTGTCTGATTGATTTTTATGCCGACTGGTGCGGACCGTGCCGTATGGTAGCGCCCATACTCGAGGAACTGGCGAAGGAATACGACGGAAAACTGAACATATACAAAGTTGATACCGACAAGGAGCAGGAACTGGCCATGGTATTCGGTATTCAGAGCATTCCGTCCCTTCTTTTCGTTCCTAAGGATGGTCAGCCGCAGATGGCTATGGGTGCCCTTCCCAAGGAAACCTTTAAAAAGGCTATCAAAGACGTTCTGAAGGTTGAATAATTTCTTGCTGATTATTAACGCATTGCGGGCAGAATGGTTTTTCTGCCCGTTTTTGTTTATATTTGCCATGTTCTCTAAGGGGGTGCCTTAATAGTACGGGCTGAGATCATACCCTTAGTACCTGATCCGGGTAATGCCGGCGTAGGGATTTGGAGGCAATGAAGAACACATTGCCCCGCAGTATTAACCAAAAATTTGTGCATCATGAAAAAAGCATGGTTATTTGGCTTTTTCCATGCCATGGTTATTTCGGCGTGGGGACAATTCGCTCTGCATGGAACCGTCAAAAGCACTGACGGAGATCCTCTGGCGGGGGCAAGCATCGTTGTTGAACAGACGTTTCACGGAACCTCAGCAGGTCCTGATGGTTCTTTTACAATTCAAAAACTGAAGCCCGGAACGGTTTCCCTCCGGGTGTCCTTTCTTGGCTACGCAACAGCTATCAGGGAAGTAACGGTTCCGTATGAAGGAGAACTGTCCTTCGTACTGGAACCTTCGCCGGTTCTGGCCGATGAGGTGGTAGTAAAGGCAACACGGATGGCAGGAAAAACTCCTTCGGCAGTAACCCTCATCAGCAGGGAAGAAATTCAGCAAAACAATATCGGCCAGGATATGCCCTTCCTGCTTTCGCTCACTCCTTCGCTGGTTCCGACATCTGATGCCGGAAACGGAATAGGATACACCAATTTCCGAATCCGGGGTTCCGATGCATACCGGATGAACGTGACGGTGAATGGCATTCCCCTCAATGATGCCGAGTCACAGGGTGTATGGTGGATCGATCTTCCCGACATTGCCGCCTCGACCGAAAACATTTATATTCAGCGGGGTGTAGGGCCTTCTACCAACGGAGCAGGAGCATTTGGTGCGACCATCAGCCTTCAGACAAATACCCTGCGGCCCGATGCTTATGCTACCGTCGATCTGGGAAGAGGTTCCTACAATACACGCCGCACCTCATTGTCACTTGGCAGTGGCCTTATCAACAGACATTTTACCTTCGATGCCCGCCTTTCCAGAATTCATTCAGACGGCTACATCGACCGGGCTTTCAGCAACCTCGACTCCTGGTTTGTATCCGGGGCATGGTATGGCCAGGGCCAGATTATCAGACTGAATGTTTTTTCGGGGAACGAACGCACTTATCAGGCATGGTATGGAGTGGAAAAATCCATCCTCGATACCAACCGCCGGTATAATCCCTATACCTACGACAACGAAACCGACAATTACCGGCAAACACATTACCAGCTTATCTGGTCAAGGGAATTTTCACGGCATTTTTATCTGAATGCCGCCCTGCATTACACTGCCGGGAAAGGTTACTACGAACAGTACAAAAAAGACCGTTACCTTCCCGATTACGGGATGACCCCAATCGTGACGTCTGATACGGTTTTCGATATTTCCGACCTCATCCAGCAAAAATGGATGGATAACGATTTCTATGGAGCGGTTCTCTCGTTTCATTATCGCACAGGCAAAATAGAAGCCATTGCCGGCGGAGGAATAAACAATTATCTGGGCAACCACTTCGGAAAGGTTATCTGGGCGCAGTATGCCGGTGAAAACCCCATCCGCCACGAATGGTACCGGAACAAAGGAGACAAACTCGATTACAATACCTATGTAAAAGTAAATTACCAGATCAATTCCTCCCTGTCGTTGTTTGCCGATCTTCAGTTCAGAGGCATTGCCTATCGTCTGAAAGGAATCGACGACTACCGGGACAACAATGGCCAGCCTGTCGATATTCAACAAACCCATGACTACCGGTTTATCAATCCGAAGGCCGGAATCTTCTGGACAATTTCACCGGGTCAGGATTTCTATTTTACCTTTTCCACCGGCCAAAGGGAACCCACACGGCAAAATTACCTCGATGCCACCCCATCCTCCGTCAAACCCAGACCGGAACTCCTGTTCGACTACGAAACCGGGGCCAACATCAGCGGTGCCAGATGGAAGGCAAATATCAACCTCTTTTACATGGACTACCGTAACCAACTGGTCTATACCGGAAAACTTAATGATGTGGCGTATCCCATCATGACCAATGTTCCCAGCAGTTATCGCACCGGAGTTGAGATGGCAGTTACAGCACGGCCGGCGGGCTGGGTTACCTGGCAGGGAAATCTGGCACTAAGCAGGAACAAAATCAGAAACTTTACCGAATACGCCGATTACTATGATGCCGATTACAACTACCTGGGCAACAAACCCAAAGACCTTGGCGAAACCGACATTTCCTATTCTCCTTCCATAACAGGAGCTTCGAACCTGGAATTTCAGTTTCTGAAAAACGCTTCCGTCACTTTGACAAACCGGTATGTTGGTTCGCAGTATTTCGACAATACTTCCAGCAGGGAACGGATGATTGACGCGTATTTTGTCAGCGACCTGCGGCTTGCGTACAACCTGCATCCGCGTTCCCTGAAAAATATAGCTCTTCAGTTTCAGATTGTCAATCTCTTTAATGAACTTTACGAAAGCAACGCCTACGGAGGCAACTGGTATGTTGATGGCCGTGAGCAGACATGGGCCTATTATTTCCCTCAGGCAGAGCGGCATTTTCTGGCAGGTGTCCGGTTTGAATTTTAAATGATACCACGTAAGATGCATGCGGTTCAGGTTTCATCCTGCCGCATGCATTGCTATTGTCCCACATTGCGCATCAGTTCGCTTGCTCTCCTGATGTGCAATCAGGGATTATCATTACCTTTGTTTCAAAGCTACGGAGAAATGAAAGTTTTTACAGTACAACAAATACGGGAACTGGATGCTTTTACCATTGCCCATGAATCGATTGCATCCGTTGAGCTCATGGAAAGAGCAGCAGCAGGCTGTACCCTCTGGCTCACCAGCCATTTCCCCCCGGAAACTTCTTTTCTTATTTTCTCCGGTGCAGGAAACAACGGTGGAGACGGTCTGGCAATAGCCCGTCAGTTGTTCTACAGAGGTTGCAGGGTTACGGTTTGCATTCCGGAAATGGGTCTGAGGCATTCTGATGATTTTGAAGCGAATTTTGAGAGGCTGAAAAAAATTCCCCGCATTGAGATTCTTCAACCTTCCCGTGCAGAGGATCTTCCAGTTCCCGGCAACGGCACGGTAGTTATTGATGCCCTGTTTGGTTCTGGGCTATCCCGTCCCCTCTCCGGTTTCGCTGCACTGGTGGTAGACCATATCAACCGTCACAGCACCTGCACCGTTGCTATTGATATTCCTTCGGGCCTTTTTGGGGAAGACAATGGGAACAACCCCGGAGAAGCAATTATAAGAGCCTGTCATACCCTGAGTTTCCAGTTTCCGAAGCTGGCATTCTTTTTTGCCGAGAACTATGAATTCACGGGAAAATGGCACATCATTCCCATAGGCCTTCATGAGGACGCCATCCGGAATACGGATACCCCCTATTTCTTTCTAGCCCAAGCAGATGTTAGGGCATGGGTCAGGCCGCGGGGTACTTTTTCGCACAAAGGCACTTATGGTCATGCCCTGATAATTGCCGGAAGCCATGGAATGATGGGAGCGGCTGTGCTGGCGGCACGGTCGGCGGCACGGGCCGGAGCGGGGCTGGTTACCTCCCACCTGCCCGCATCATCTGAAATGATCATGCAGGTTTCAGCCCCCGAAGTTATTATCAGCATTGACCCGTCGAAAGAAGTGTTTTCCCGCGTGCCCGAAATTGGCAAATATACTGCAGTAGCTATAGGCCCGGGCCTGGGCACCCGCAAAGAAACAAAAGAAGCCTTCGTTTCCCTGCTCTCTGCATGGCGCAGGCCGATGGTACTTGATGCAGATGCACTGAATATGCTGGCAGCCGACGCTTCCCTCCTGGAGCTTGTACCCGAAAACAGCATTCTGACGCCCCACCCCAAGGAATTTGTCAGGTTGTTCGGCCTGTGGGAAAATCCATGGGAACGTCTGCAAAAAGCCCGGGAAATTGCTTCCCGGTACCGTATTATTCTGGTAATGAAAGGCGCCTATACTGCCATTGTCTGTCCCGACCAAACCGTCTGGTTCAACAGTACCGGAAATCCGGGCATGGCCACCGGAGGAAGCGGAGACGTACTTACCGGTATCATTGCCGGGCTCCTGGCACAAGAATATCCGCCACCGGATGCAGCCCGGCTGGGTGTATTCGTTCACGGACTTGCCGGAGACCTTGCCGCCCGCAAAACAGGACAGCATGCCTTACTTGCCGGAGACATTGTGAACCACCTGGGAGAAGCATTTCTCCTGCTGGAAAAAGAAAAGTAGACAACAAGAAAAAAATTCTACCTTTGCCTTCCTGCTAATTAACTATGACAATACGTACCATTTTTCCCTTTGCAGTAATTATCATCCTGGCAACAGCAACATCCTGTTACCAGACAACCAGGATTTCTTCCGTGCCGGCGCAGGAAGCAATACCCGCTGCATCCGGAATTTACTATTCCCTGCCCTTTACAACATTTGTTATTCGGGTTGAAACGGAACAAACCCTTTTCATTCCCGGGCCTTATGCCGCTTATGCCGAAAAATACCTTGGCATAAAAGATGCCCGGACAGATTTCCTGGAAAACTGGAAAATCACCAACGTGCAATTTGAAACTGCCGTTACTTCCGATCCTTCTCAGTGGTACTTTCTGAAATGGAACACAAGGTGCCCCCTGCCGGCTCTTTACAGACAGCTTGCAGAGCAGGGGATGATTCTTGATTCGCCGGGGAAAAACAACATTACGGCTTTTCTCCCCAAGGCATCCGGAGACATCGCCCTTCTGCAACCGGTATTTTCTGATGTGTCATACACCGACTATTTTGTCGAAAAAACAGATACCCTGTACAAAACCATCTTTCAGGACTCGGTATTTGTCAAAATGCCGGTATTCCGCAAGCATGTTCAGCAAAAAAACCTGGAAGAGAAGGCTTCGGAAGCAGCCCATCTGATTCATAAATTGCGAAAACGCCGGTTCAAAATCGCCGCGGCCGATTATAATGTCCTTCCCCAGGGAGAAGCAATGAAGGCAGCCTTTGACGAACTCAACCGCACCGAAGAAATGTACCTTTCGTTGTTTACCGGTAAAACGATCTCACGGAAGTATGTAAAAACTTTCCTGTACACGCCTTCCAAAGACCAGCCTCTGGAAACCGTCCTGGCAAGATTTTCATCCGCTTCGGGCTGGGCTGAAGAAAAAGCTGACGATGCGCTTCCGCTGAGAATAGTCATGGTGCCCTCAGAAAGAAATCTTCCTGGAACAGTGTCCGAAAAGGAAAAGAAAAAGAAAGACGGAGAAAATACCATCTATTACCGTTTGCCGCTTCCTTCAGAAATCCGCTTGTTCCTCGGGCCTGATCTGATTTTCCAGACGGGCACATCCGTTTATCAGATGGGAACCCTAACCGGCGCTAAGGTTCATCAGAATATTTTCTGCCGGTAACACGAAATAACTGATATCTGCCATCCTGTCTTATCTGACCTGCCCCTGGAAAGTCTGAAGAAATTTATCGTAGGCCATTTTTTTGTACAGGTCTTCCCTGATATATTTCAGAATTGGTTCCAGGTCTTTTGCCTGACGAAATCCGGGAATAGCACCTAGCAGCTGAAGGTTTTCATCCAGATAGGCCATGGAAGGATAGGACAGCTGGTTGTTCAGCAGAGCTGCCGCCAGTTCATGGTACCCTCTTCCGCCATTGCTGATAAATTTGAACGTATGATTCTGAAAGACCACATCCTCGCGTTGTTCAGCATTGAACTTTACGGCATAAAAGTTCTCATTGACATACCGCACAATCACGGGATGACTGAAAGTTTCCGCATCCATTTTCTTGCACCATCCGCACCAGTCGGTGTAAACATCAATAAGGATTTTCCTGGGATTCTTTTTTGCCAGTTCAACCGCCTGCTCAAAAGTAAGCCAGTTGATTTTCCCTTCGGTAGTCTGTGCCCTCAGAAGGCCGGGAAAAAAGAAAGAAAATACTATAAGGCTGATTATAAGATATTTATGCATTCCGTATCCGTAATAATGTAAGCGAAGATAATATGTTTTCAACAATTTTCAGTCCGGGAAGTTCACAGTTTTGATTTCGTTTTCCGTCCTTTAATTCTTGCTGCACAACAGGTTCTTTTATAATCCGAAATTCGTATTATTTTTGAATCTTGCGAAACTGAAAACAACTAATCTATTTTGTATGTCAGAACAGAAAAAGTTTATTCCGTTTGTGTCGGCCGAAACAAGGATGGCCGAATTTACCCTGAGGGCATTGCTGATCGGACTGGTGCTGGCTGTGGTGCTGGGTGCCGCCAATGCATACCTTGGACTGAAAGCAGGGATGACGATTGCAGCCACCTACCCGGCTGCGGTGATAGGGATGGCCATTCTGAAGGCTGTCCGGGGATCGGTGCTGGAAGAAAACTTTGCCCGTACGGTGGGTTCCATTGGCGAATCGGTTGCTGCGGGAGCCATTTTCACTCTTCCGGCCTTTTTCATCGCCGGAATCTGGGATCCCTTCTTCACACCAGGACATTATCTGACTTCCACGGTTATTCTGATCGCAGGAGGCTTGCTGGGAATCATGTTTGTGGCCCTTCTGCGCCGGGTAATGGTTGAGGATGCCGAACTTCCCTTTCCCGAGAGTGTTGCAGCCGCTGAAATCCACAAGAGCGGCCGTTCAAGCGGAGGTGGTTCAAAATTCCTTTTCAGTGCCATGGGTATCGGAGCACTAATTCAGGCTCTGGGACAAACCAACTTTTTCAAAATCACCTATGACAAGTTTATCACCTTTAAAAGCCAGGTTATTAATAGTACCGCCATCAAAGTAAAGGGAGGCGCCCTGATCAGCACCCCGGGTGTCAGCCCGGCCTATATGGGGGTTGGGTATATTATCGGACCCCGGCTCGGTGCACTCAACTTCAGCGGCGGCCTCGTAGCATGGGGGTTGCTTGCCCCTCTGGTCTATTTCTTTATTTCCCCGTACATCACTCCTGAATACCTCAGCGAATGGGCGTCCAATTTTATTGCTGCCTATCCGAAATACTCCATGGACGAAGCCATAAAGATGGTTTCCTCTCCCACCTACCAGATTTCTCGTATCTGGCTTCTGATCGTACGTCCTGTGGCCATCGGAGGCATGCTGATGGCGGCCATGTACACCCTTTACCGCATGCGAAAAAGTCTGTTTGCCGGAATTTCCCGTTCCATCTCCGACGTTAAGAAAGCAGCTACCGGAACTACAACTTCCCTCCGCACGGAACAGGATATTAAGTTCTCATGGATCATGGCTGGTATAGCCCTGGTAGCAATTACCACCTTCCTGATCACCTATTTTGTTTTCAAAACTGCATTATTTCCTGCCATTGTGGCTGCCACGGTTTTGATCATCCTGGCATTTTTCTTTGCCGCCATATCCGGATACCTTGTTGGTATTATGGGTTCGAGCAACAACCCCATCAGCGGGCTTACCCTGACGGCACTGCTGGTTACAGCATTGATCCTTGTGGCCATTGGCGTGAATGCCCAGACAGGTGGGGTGGCAGCTGTGCTTGGTGTGGCAGCCATTGTTTGCGTTTCGGCAGCCGTTGCCGGCGAAATGCTGCAGGACCTTAAAGCCGGACATATCCTCGGAGGGACCCCCTGGAAAATGCAGGTGGGCGACATCATTGGCGTAGTGCTGGCAGGCGCTGTTATGTTTATCGTGCTCGACTTTCTGAACAGGGCTGATATTGCCCAGGGCATGCAGCAGAACTATGTAGGAGGCTTCGGAAGCCGCAACCTTTCAGCCCCCCAGGCAGGTCTGATGGCTATGCTCTCCCGTGGAATCGTGGGAGGAGATATGACCTGGCCCCTCGTTATTTTCGGCATGTTCTTCGGCTTCGGCCTCATCCTGATGCAGGTAAAAAGCCCCATGCTGGTTGCTGTGGGTATGTACCTCCCTCTGGAAACCACCTTCGCCATTTTCATCGGAGGCCTTGTGAGAGGGATTGTTGACCTTATGGTGGAAAAACGACAGCTGAACCCTGCTCAGAAAGCCCGTGTAGAAAACGTAGGCATCCTGCTGGCTTCGGGGCTTATTGCCGGAGAAGCACTTACAGGCCTTGCTTTCGCCCCCTTCCGGATTGCCGGCATTGACCTGAGCCAGAAATGGTATGAACCCCATGTGCTGATCGGGCTTGTCATTATACTCCTGATCGGTTACCTGCTCGTGCGCGTTCCCCTGCGTAACGCCGGAAGACCTGATGAACCAGCTCCTCCGTCAGCCATGATGTAAAAGTTGAAATTTAACCCATGAACTTCTTCAAACGGAGGCGGATTTTGAAAAGTACCAGTTTGCACGACCTGGTACCGGTGCGCATTGTTACCCGCTGGGAAGAAATATCCACGCCCGGGGGAATAAAAATTGACCTGAAAATTCCCCGCTTCCGGAATGAAAAATTTGCCCGCTGGTTTCTTCCTGCGGGAAAATCGCCTTATATTACCCTGCACCTCGATGTACGAGGATCAGCTGTATGGCAACGGATCGACGGAAACAAGACCCTTGAACAGATTGCTGAAGAACTGAAGGATGTGCTGGGAGAAAATGCCCTGACCCGTACCGGGGATTATTGCTCACGGCTTTATGCCAACGGATACATAACGTTCCGACAACTTCAGGATTAAAATATTAACCTTAAATGCCTAACATTATGAGCAATGAAATACTGAATCTCGAACCGCGGAATGTGTGGAAGCACTTCTACAGCCTTACCCAGATTCCGCGTCCTTCAAAAAAGGAAGGAAAAGCTGTTCAGTTTGTAAAGGACTTTGGCCGGCAGCTTGGCCTGGAAACACATGTAGATGAGGTGGGTAATGTGGTGATCAGGAAACCGGCCACCCCCGGTATGGAAAACAGGAAAATGGTTACCCTGCAGTGCCATCTCGACATGGTTCCCCAGAAAAATGAGGGAACACAGCATGACTTCGAAAAGGATCCTATCACCCCGTATGTTGACGGCGAATGGGTAAAGGCAAAGGGCACAACCCTCGGCTCCGATAACGGGATGGGTGTTGCTGCGGCCCTTGCTATCCTCGAATCGAAAGACATTCCGCATGGCCCCATCGAAGCCCTGTTTACAGTGGACGAAGAAACGGGCATGACCGGAGCGTTTGCCCTTAAACCCGGACTCCTGAAAGGCGATATCCTCATCAACCTCGATTCGGAAGACGAGGGCGAACTGTACATTGGCTGTGCCGGCGGTATGGATGCTGTTATTCAGATTCCTTACCTTGAAATTCCTGTTCCCGAAGAACATATACCCTACAAACTCTCACTCACCGGGCTAAAAGGCGGGCATTCAGGCCTCGATATAAACCTGGGCCGTGCCAATGCAAATAAGCTGCTGTTCCGCTTCCTGAACTTCGGGAATGATGAACTCGACATCCACATTGCTTCCGTTAACGGCGGAACCCTGCGCAATGCCATCCCCAGGGAAGCCTTTGCCGTGGTTATGGTACCGGAAGACCGTCAGCAGGCATTTCTTGAAGCAGTTAAAAAATATGAAAAAATCTTCCAGGCAGAATATAACCAGACGGAACCGGATCTTAAGTTCTCTGCAGAAAAAACGGAAAAACCTGAACGCATACTAAACCCCTCAGGGCAAACCAGGCTGATCAAATCGGTCTACGGATGCCCGAACGGAGTAATACGCATGAGCGACAGCGTGCCCGGACTGGTGGAAACATCCACCAACCTTGCTGTTGTAAGAACTGAAAAAGGAGGAGCCATAGTCCAGTGCCTCCTGAGAAGTTCTGTCGATTCAGCTAAGGAAGACGTGGGGCAGATGATCAGAAGCGTCTTTGAACTGGCCGGGGCTGAAGTAAAACTCGAAGGAGGCTACCCGGGATGGAAACCAAATCCCGACTCGGCTATACTTAAAACCATGAAAAACGTGTACAAAAACATGTTTGGAAAAGAACCCGAGGTTAAGGCAGTCCATGCGGGCCTTGAGTGCGGACTCATCGGAGGCATTTATCCCAATATGGATATGATCTCCTGCGGCCCAACCATCCGCCATCCGCATTCACCGGATGAAAAGGTACACATACCCAGCGTGGAGAAGTTTTGGAAATTTCTCGTTGAGACCCTGAAAAATATCCCGGCAAAATAAAAAATGACATATTCCCGGGAAAAGTGATGAGCCGGCTGGTAAAAACAATACCAACCGGCTCATCCTTATCTTACGGTTCATCCTTTGGAACTTATCTCCTTCAGAATCTCCTTGTTTTTTAACTGTACTTTTTTCCCTTCCAGTTGTATTATGCCATCATTCTCAAACTCAGCTATTACCCTGCTTACACTCTCACGGGTAGCATCGACAAGATTCCCGAGTTCTTCCTGTGTAAGAGGAATGCTGAACGAATCTGCGTTAAAAATCCGTTCTGAAAATTCAAGCAGAACATCGGCAATTTTACCTCGTATCTGTTTCTGCGTACGATTGGCACACCGGTAAAACACCTCCAGCTCGTTACGGCATAGTTCAATCATAATTTCGTATGCAAAATCTGAATTACTTTTCAGAAGTTGTTTAAAAGTGCCCATATCAATAAAACATACTTCCGAACGTTCAATGGCTGTTACAGAATACTGGTTTATTTTATCGCCGAAAGTCGTCGGTAAGCCAAGGTAACCGGGAGCCTTAACGATACGGACAATCTGATCGTGATGCGGCCCGTTAATATGCACTTTGACAAGCCCGCTGCGCAAATAGGCAACATTTGTCGAAAACACTCCCTGCCTGATAATCGAGTCCCCCCTGTTAAATGATGCCGTAATGCAATTGAAGGAAAGCTGTTCAATCTCCGAATCCCGAAGCCGGGCAGCAGCACGGGATTTGATCGAACAATTTTTGCAGGAAAGTTCCATGGAAAAGTGAGTTTTTTGTACCAGAGTATTGAATGTATATAACTGATTATCAGATACTTAATACATCATTAACGCATTTAATTAATAAACTTTTCAGAGCCCAAAAGTAACCTTTTTGTGATATACATCACATTTCTTTTTAAACTACTTTACAACAGAAACTGTAAAACTCAGGCCGGATTTGCCTTCTTTTGTTAGCCAAATAACAATACTGTTATTTTAATCACAAAAAAACCTAATACTATGAAAAACAAAAAGTTATGCATTGGACTTTACACAGGCAGCGTTGATAAACTGACCGCTGCGGGAATTATACTTAGTGGCGCAGTTGCCAACGATATGGAAGTTGACATCTATGTCCTTCTTCAGGCAGCCAGGGCTTTCAGAAAAGACATCGGCGACAATGCCGACAAACTGAACATGGCTGAAAATGCTGAACTTAAGGAAGAATTTCTGGCTTCATTAAAGAAGCTCAACGTAAAGACCTGGGTTGAATTTTTTAAAGAAGCTAAAGCCCTTGCCAACGTTAAAATTCACATTTGCGGGACGGCAGGGAAAATATGGGGCGCTGAAAAACTGGACGATTTTATTGAACTGGCCGATGATATTGTTGGTATTGGGGCATACATACAGGCGGCTGAAGAAGCAGATGTAAACTTATTTATTTAACTCCATTAACTTCATGGAAACAGGTATTACGAACATTCAGGCCCAGATTGAGGAGTTGAAAGCAAGAATTGCCTTTCTCGAAAATTCAAGGAAAGATTGCCTTTCTATCGCTGTTATTTCCGGAGACCTTGACCGCATTCTGGCCACAATGATCATCGCCCTCGCAGCTGCTGCGATGGACACAAAGGTGAAGCTGTTCTTTTCCTTCTGGTCGCTGGCGGCATTGCGCGATCCACAAAAAAAAGCAAAAAATAAAGATTTTATTTCCAAAATGTTTGGTGTAATGCTTCCAAAGGGCAAAAATAAGCTTCCTCTTTCGCGAATGAATATGGCAGGCATGGGGCCTGCAATGATCAAATACCTGATGAAGAAACAGAATGTTCTGTCGCTGGATGAAATGTTTCGGCAGGCTGAAGAGCTTGGGATTGAAATTACCGTGTGCGAAATGTCAATGAACCTGATGGGTTTTAAAAAAGAAGAACTTATTGATTACAAACATCTCCGCTTTGCCGGAGCGGCAACATTTGTCAGCGAAGCAAACGAAAGCACCATGCAATTATTTATTTGAATATCCACCATTAAAAAACAATTAGTATGACAACTGATGAATTAAAAAACCTCCAACCGGCAAGAACCGTTGATGCCCGTGGCACCGCATGTCCCGGCCCACTCCTTGAAGCAAAAAAAGCTATTGGCACCATTAAACCGGGCGACATCATGGAAGTCCTCTCGGCCGATGAAGGAACTAAAGTAGACATACCAAAATGGTGCACTAAACAGGGACACGAATACCTTGGCACCATTGATGAGAGCGGGTATTACCGTATTTTTCTGAGAAAAAAATAAAGAATATGCCAGTAGCCAGTGGAAAAGCCAAAATACTGGTTTTTTCAACAGAAAAAATATCCGATCCGGCCATCGATATGGCCGGATTGCTTAAGTTGCACTATCCGTCAACGGTTTATACCATCTCGGTACCGTGTTCCAGCAGCATTAAACCCCGCTGGATTCTGCACGCTTATGCAAAAGGATTTGACGGTGTATTTATTGCCGCCGACGGAAGTGACTGTCCCTATGATGAATCCTGTACTGAAAAGACTGGGAACATAGTTGCTGCAACGCAGGAATTGATGAAAGAGCAGCAGATTGATCCGGCGCGATTGCGGATGGCAGCTATCTGCTCCGTTTGCAGTGAAGCTTTTGTCAGACAAATAAAATCATTTAGCGAATATCTGAGTAAAACTAGACAATAATTATGGAGAACAACCGGAGAGAGGCATCCTATGATGCACTGGTTGTCGGCGGGGGAATTGCAGGAATCGAAACAGCCCTGAATATTGCCAACAACGGATTTAAAGTATTACTGGTCGAAAAGGATCTTTCCATCGGCGGAAAAATGATCCTGCTCAGTAAAGTATTCCCCACACTCGACTGTGCGGCCTGCATTACCACGCCCAAAGTCTCGGAAGTTTCGAGGCATCCCGGAATAACCATTTTCACTTCGGCTGAAGTTCAATCGGTGGAAAAATCAGGAGACAAGGTTTTTACAGCCAGCATACGGAAAAAACCGCGGTATGTCATTGCCGAAGACTGTACGGGTTGCCAGCTGTGCGAACAGGCCTGCCCCGTTATTACTACCGATGAATATCAGATGAACCTGGTTGGCCGAAAAGCCGCATTCATTCCTTTCAGCATTGCCAGCCCGCGGGTTGCAGCCATCGATATGGAAAACTGTACCCTGTGCGGAGCATGCGAGAAAGTCTGCCCAACAAAATGCATCGATTTTACACAAACCGAAGAGTACCTGAACGTGGAGGTAAAAACGGTAATTATTGCCACCGGTTTTACTCTCTTCGATCCTCTTCGCATACCCCGTTATGGCTTTGGCCTTTATAAAAATGTCATCACCTCCATGCAGATGGAACGGCAACTTGCTCCCACAAGACCATTTCACACTATTCTCAGGCCGGGAGACGGCAAAGTACCCGATAAAGTGGCGTACGTTCTGTGCACGGGGAGCCGCGATGCGACCATCGGCAATCCGGTCTGTTCTCAGATCTGCTGCATGTATTCTGTTAAACAGGCTCAGCTCCTGATGGGTGCTTTACCTATGGCCGATGTCACCATTTATTACATCGACATCAGAGCCTTCGGTAAAGGATTCAACGAATTCTATCAACAGGCACAGGGAATGGGCGTAAATTTTGTCAAAGGAAAGGTGGCCAAAATCGTTGAAAAAGACAATGGAAATCTTTTACTGCGGTACGAAGACATTCTCAGCGGAACTGTGCGTGAAGCAGAGCATGATCTGGTTGTTCTCTCTGTCGGAGTTTTACCGAACCAGGAACCTCTGAAATATTTTCCCGATGCAAGCCTTCAGTCGGACAACTTTCATTTTGTCAGGCAGATGGATCCCCTGGCATCGCCCTCTGTCACCTCCATCCCCGGGGTATTTGTAGCAGGAACTGCATCGGGGCCAATGGACATACCTGATTCCATCCTCTCTGCAGGCTCAGCTTCTGCTGAAGCAATCAGTTACATAAGCGAGAAAAAATGAAAAACAAAATAGGTGTTTATATCTGCCATTGCGGAGGCAATATATCCGATTATGTGGACGTGGAAAAAGTCCGACAGGCTGTTGAACACGATGAAGGCGTAGCTCTGGCGAAAACCACCATGTTTGCCTGTTCTGATGCCAATCAGAAACAAATGGAACAGGATATTCATGAACAAGGACTGGATGGAGTTATTGTAGCCTCCTGCTCTCCGAAACTTCATCTGGTTACATTCCGCTCCGTTACCCAACGGGCAGGCCTGAACAAATTTGAATATGTTCATGCCAATATACGGGAACAGGATTCATGGGCACATTCTGATAATAAGCAGGGAGCTACAGAAAAAGCTATTCATCTTGTAAAGGCGGCAATAGCCAAAGTACGCAATGCCAAAGCCCTTGAACCTATCAAGGTTGACTCCAGCAAAAGCGTTGCCGTCATTGGAGCAGGGGTGGCCGGCATGAAAGCTGCCCTTTCTCTGGCCAGGATGGGAACTAAGGTTTTCCTCATTGAACAGGATCATTTTGTTGGAGGGAGAACGGCTCAATGGGACGAGCTTTTCACTTCCGGCGAAAAAGGCCCCGAATTGGTTAAAGCACTGTATGATCAGATAAGAGAGCATCCCAGTATTACATTATATACAGGGGCCAGGCTGTGGGAATCATCCGGCAGCATCGGAAACTTCACATTAACCATTGAACTTGCTCCGGCATTCATTGATGAAAATGCTGATAACAATGAGATTAAAAAAGCAATAGAAGTATGCCCTGTTTCGGTTCCCGATCCCTTCAATTTCGGCCTGACGAGCAGAAAAGCCATCTATTTCAACCACCCGGGGCAATTTCCTGAAAAAGTTGCCATCGATAAACAGGCGTGCAATTGCTGCGGCAAATGCGCCGAAGTTTGTTCAGCAATTCATCTGAAGAAGGAACCTCAGATGATAAAACTCCAGGCAGGGGCTGTCGTCTTCGCCAATGGCTTTGATCCCTATACCCCTAAAGCCGGTGAATATGGAATCGGAATTGCAGGCAATGTCATTACCCTGCCAGCGTTTAAAAGACTTGTCAGCCTGTCGGAAAAGGAACTTATTTATAACGGAAAGCCCGTACAGAAAATAGCCTATATTTATTGTGTCGGAAGCCGCCAGCCCGAAGGAGAAAATAAATACTGCTCGCGGTATTGCTGCACGGCCGCTATTCATGCCGCCAGCACGGCCCGTGAGAAGTTCCCCGGAATTCTGAATTTTCACTTTACACGGGGTGTCAGAACATACGGCAAACAGGAAATTATATACGCAGAAGCTCTCCGCAATGGCGATGTTTTTCTTCAGTCAGCTGATGATGAACTTCCGCAGGTGGATACAAGCAACGGAAAAACCATTGTCAGAATAAATGATATCCTCACCGAACAAAAAACCATAGAACTTGAACCCGATCTGATAGTGCTTGTCACGTCAATGGTAATGCGGGATCATTTGCACACCGAGACCCTCTTCAAAATACCCAGGGGCAGAGACAACTTTCTGAAGGAAATTCATCCCAAGCTTCGTCCTGTTGAAACAGTAATTGACGGAATTACCATTGCCGGCACCTGCCAGGGACCTATGAATATTACCGAGTCAGTCAATTCTGCTCTTTCAGCGGCAACCAAAGCTTTTTCCTATGTCAGGAAGGGAGAAATTGAAATTGAACCCGTTATTGCCGAAATCAACAAGGACCAATGCACCTGGTGCAATAAATGTGCTGAGGCCTGTCCGTTTGATGCCATCAGAAAGGTGGACGCTGAGGGCAAATCAATTGCAGTTATCAATAATTCGGTTTGCAAAGGTTGCGGAATGTGCCTCCCGGTATGCCCCACTGATGCTATCGAACTCGTCACGTACTCCAACAAGGAAATTGAAGATATGATCGACATGCTTGCTGCAGATTAACTAACAAAAAAAGCTATGGAGCCAATTAAAGGACAGACATATAAATATTTACGCGAAAAACATCCGGTATCCGACAAAGCAAAGGAGCAACTCAAACAATTTACCCGCATCAAAAAATCCATCCTTGAAAATCTCAGAGAGAAGGAAATGACCATTGCCGAGCTTTCGGAAAAACTTTCCATGCCCCGTGAAGAAGTTGTTTACTATCTGATGACCCTTATGAAATACGGACTTATTCAGTTGGGCAGTATTGATGATATGGATGAGTATTATACTTATAAGATTAAGGAATAATGGCAACAATTAATCCCGGTTTAACAAAGGAATTAAAAAAATACGGAACATTTGACTTCTCCGCCTGTTACAATTGCGGCACCTGCACTGCCATCTGTTCTCTGACCAATGAGCAGGAATCCTTTCCCCGTAATATGGTCCGTTACAGCGTACTGGGTGCGGAACAGGAAATTACCTCATCATTAAAACCCTGGCTCTGTTATTATTGCGGAGAATGTTCAACACACTGCCCCCAGAAAGCTTACCCGGGAGAACTCATGATGACTCTCCGCAGATGGTTAACTGCTCAATATGACTGGACTGGACTATCAGGATTACTATATAAATCCGTATTCCTGAATGTATTCCTCTTCGTTTTTGTTGGAGCGGCCGTAATTCTGTTTGGGATTCTGAACCATTTCAACACCGAAAAAATCATGCATGCGGGCCATTTATTTGAAATGATTGCTATTGCAGGAGTATTTACTCTGATTTTGCTGCCCAACATTATCCGCATGTGGTACTTCACCATTCTGAAGCCAGGTATCAAAGTCCCGGTAAAAATCTATATCCAATCGTTACAGGATCTCGTGGTGCACATGTTTACCCAGAAGCGTGCCCTTTCCTGTGAAAACAATACATTCCGGTGGCTGGAACATTTTCTTCTGGTTATCGGTTACCTGACCCTTCTTTTTACCACAGTCTTTCTTAACTGGTTCTCAACCTCCAGCACAGGTATTGTTTTAATGGGCTATCTGGTGAGTGCCGCTTTATTTGTTATTACGTTTGATTTCGTGCTGGCACGTATAAAAAAATCAAAAGAAGTAAGCCGGTTTTCAAAACCTTCTGACTGGTTTTTTGTAATCTGGCTCTTTTTGATGGGGCTGAGCGCTTTCGTGGTACGTTTGTTCATCGACCTGAATCTTCTGGAGAAGAATTTCTGGATCTATATTTGCCACCTGATCATTCTGGCTCAGTGGGCTTTGATTATAGTTCCTTTTGGCAAATGGACCCATTTTTTGTATCGTTCCTTCGCCATGTACTTCGAAAAAATTGTTCTGAGCCAGAAATAAAAAACACAGAATCTGAAAGTTATATACATCCGATCTTTTCAGGTATAATCACCAGATAGCATTTACAACCTATCATCTTTTTTCCTATTTTACGGCATCTTTAAATTGCATTTTCGGATGCCTATTAGAGCGCTGTTTTTCAATTTAAAACTTCTCTGTATGAAAAGACTTTTCTCCTGTATGTTCATTTTGCTGGTGTTAATTTCTTCTGCCGCGCAGGCACAGAAAGGAACGGTTAAAGTATTCAGCGAAATCAAAGGCGTTCAGCTTTTTCTTGACGAGGTTTTGCAGGGAACCGATGTTACCCTGCTCGATTCGGTAACTGTGGGAACCCATTACCTGAAAGCCGTAAAAGATAATGTGATCATATTTAGTGATCTGATTACGGTGAATCAGAATGCCGTCGCCACGGTCCTGATTAAAAACACAAAGGATGTTCAGGAAAAAATGCTCGAAAGTAAGTACGAAGAAATTCAGAAATTCAAGAACAACAGGCTCGAGGTGATGCTGAGTTCCAAATATGTTACCAGTACTTCGGGTGTTTCCAACAGTATGTATTTCCCCGGCTACTATGTTGTTACCGGCACCACCTTCAGCAATTCTTCATCGACCACCGAACAGGAAACAGACTGGTTTATAGCCCGGGGAGGAAAAGTAAAAATTACCGAGATGGAGCTTGCCCGGCTGGCAGATAACCAGGATGCCGTTAAACGGATTGAACAGGTAAATGACCAGATTGACAAAAAGAACGCCCGGATCATGAAGCGCATGAATACGGGTGGAATCATGTTACTGACGGGTACAGTCAGTGTTCTTGTCGGCCTGGCTGATGTGCTTCTGGATAATTTCCTGAACGATACAGTGGCAGCGTCGCTATTGGCCGGGGGACTTTTGGTGGGAGTTATCGGAATGGCTGATCTTCAGCTATCAAACCCTGTTCCTTATCCTTCCCATTACTTAACACTTGAGGAAGCTATCCAACTAACCGATACGTACAACCGGAATCTGAAAAAATCGCTCGGATTGCCCGATAATTATGAACCCTGAATTATTTTGCCGGGAGGACTCCAAAGGATGCTTCATGGGAGATTTATTTCCTGCTTTTGCTGTTTTTCCGTGAATCCGGATAAGCCACTTTCAGCACGTCCTCGAAATAGTCAGCATAATGGATGGTCATTCCCTCCCGAAGGTATTCGGGAAGTTCTTCAAAATCTTTCCGGTTGGCGGAAGGAATTATCAGTTCCCTGATACCGACCCTTCTGGCCGCGATGGTTTTTTCCCGTATTCCTCCGATCGGAAGCACTTTTCCTGTCAGGGTCAGTTCGCCCGTCATGGCAATGCCTTCTTTTACGGGGGTATCGGTTGCCAGCGAATGCAGAGCCAGGGCCATGGTAATGCCGGCTGATGGACCATCTTTCGGAGTAGCCCCTGCCGGAACGTGCAGATGAATAAAGTGGGTCGAAAAAAAGTTCTTGTGCTTATTGTGGCGGGAAAGGATGGACTTCACATACGAATAGGCTATTTCCGATGATTCCTGCATCACCTTGCCCAGTTGGCCGGTTTGCTTAAAACCTCCTCCTTTGCCGGCCACCGCATTGGCTTCGATGTACAGGGTATCTCCACCGTATGCTGTCCAGGCAAGGCCCAGCACCACACCGGGAATACGGCGCTTGTAAAGCTCCTCGGTAGTAAAAACAGGATTTCCAAGAAAGTCCTTCAGGTTTTCCTCCGTTACCTTTATCCGCGTCGCTTTATTCTCGGCCAGCATCAGAGTGGCTTTGCGCATAATTTTGCGGATTTGCTGTTCCAGACTGCGCACCCCTGCTTCGCGTGCATACCCGTCTATTATTTTTCGCAAAGCCTTACCGGTAATCTGGATTTCGGAAGCTTTCAATCCGTGTTCCTTCCTTTCCCTGGGAATCAGATACCGTTTGGCAATTTCCAGTTTCTCTTCCAGAATGTAGCCTGGAAGTTTGATTACTTCCATGCGGTCGAGCAAGGGCTGGGGAATGGTATCCAGCTGATTGGCCGTGGTAATGAACAGGATATTGGAAAGGTCAAACCGCACATCAAGGTAATGGTCCAGAAAGTCCTTGTTTTGTTCCGGATCGAGCACTTCCAGAAGTGCCGCCGCCGGATCCCCCTGAAAGCTTGCCCCGATTTTGTCAATTTCATCGAGCATGATAACCGGATTGGCCACACCGGTGCGCTTCAGGCTCTGAATAAACTTTCCCGGCATAGCACCGATGTAGGTACGGCGGTGGCCTTTGATTTCCGCTTCATCCCTCATGCCTCCCACCGAAAAACGGTAAAACTTGCGGCCAAGCGCATCAGCAATAGACTTCCCCACAGAAGTTTTTCCGACACCCGGAGGCCCTACCAGGCAAATGATGGACCCTGAAACCTTGCCTCTCTTTATAATCGTGCTGATAAACTCCAGAATGCGCTGCTTTACATCCGTAAGTCCGTAATGGTCCCTGTCGAGTATATGCCGGGCTTTTTTGATATCCAGATTGCCTTTGCTGAAGATGCCCCAGGGCAAATCGGTAATCCATGTCAGATAAGTACGCGAAACGTGGTATTCAGGAGAATTGGGGTCGAGCATCTTCAGCTTGCCCAGCTCTTCCTCCACAACTTCCCTGGCCTCGTCGCTTAACTTCAGCTTCCTGATCCGCTTCTCAATCCGTTCAATTTCCGTGGTTTTTTCATCTTTTTCGAGTCCCAGTTCCTTCTTGATCACCTTGAGCTCTTCGCGCAGGAAAAATTCCTTCTGCTGTTTCGATATCCGCTCATTGATCTGTTTTTGTATTTTTTCCTGAAGCTGATGCAATTGGATCTCCTCCTTGAGTATCAGAAGAAGCTTTTCGGCCCGTGCATACAGATCCGTGGTTTCCAGCAATTCCTGCAACCGGTGTGGATCAGTACTCAGCATGGAGGCAATTACATCCATCATAAGGCCGGGCTTTTCCATGCCAATCTGATTAAGCGACATTTTCAACTGCTCGACAAACATCGGGTTCAGCTTCATCAAATCTTTGACACTATTGATAATGGCCATGGAATAAGCCTTCAGTTCGTCAGTAAGTATCGCTTTTTCCTCATAATGATAGTGCACATTCCAGCGCAGTTCTTCCTCTTTCCCGATACGCCGGATCATTGTAAAGCGTATTACACCCTGGGCCACAAAATTGATGTGCTCATCATCCTGCTCCAGCACCTTAAGGACTCTTACCAGGGTTCCTGTTCGATATACTTCGGAACGATAGAACTCTTCCTCGTTTATCTGCCTGACGAAAGAAACCCCCAGAAAGCGGTCGTTCCTGTCAAGTACCGATTTAATTGCCTGAACCAATTCCCGGCCTGCATAATTCAGAGGGACAGCTATCCCTGGAAACAAAGGACGGTTCTGGATGGGAAGAACCACAATATTGTCGGGATAGATCTCCGATACAAGCACTATGTTGCTTTCCCTTTTCTCTTCCATGATAAGCCATTTTTTGGGTATCAAACACTGACAAACAAGGCAACCCATTCAAAAACAAAACCATCAAAAAAAACCGGAAAAAATTTCAGCGTTTACGCCATAATGTCATAAGCGTCAATAAGCATCAGAAAAACCTTCTGATCATCTTTGTAATATAATCATATAGAATGAATGTCACAGAAATTCGATTTTTGAAATCTCTGGAAATAACTAAATCAATTAATTGATACAGATCTCTATTCATTAATGTTTTCGCGGACGTTTCCTGAACAAAAAAGCGTCCTGCAAACAGAACGCTTTATAAGAATTCAGATAAAATGATAACCTATTTAACCTTAAAAATTGTAGTATCAACAGGTTGATTAAAGGCCACTTTTGCAACTTTCTGCGCCATGCTGAACTGTCCGCCAAAATCCATAAAGGTGTTGAACGGCATTGTGAGACCGGCATCCGTTTTTCTGAAATCACTCATTGTGATGGTGATGTCGACGCTCTGACCCATCATATCTCCCTTCATCACGGTTTGAATTATCTGCCAGGAGCTGGGGTCGATGAAAAGGAACATTTCGCGGTTGGAAGGATCTGTGAGCTTAAGTTTGTAAGCATTCACTGATCCGACCTGCTCCCTGCCAACAAGTTCCAGCTTGTTTCCCTTCTGCTGGTAGTCAACAAGAGCATCACCGGGAAAGATCTGATCGCGGTTCATTTTGTACTGGTCTTCCGGCATGGGCTGAGGGTCTGAACCTCCCATCATAGGATTAACAGTCCAGCCCTCTTTATCAGTAATAACCTGAATGATTTTATTCCCCATCACTTCCATTTCGGTTCTGGCTCCCTTGCCAAAAAGTACAGTGGTTACCGATGGGGCTTCGGTTCCCATAACTTCAATTGTTTGTTCCACCGTCATGGAGGTTACCTTCGACATGGCATCTTTTCCACCAAGGGCTTCGACGTGGCGGGCAACAATCTCATCAAGGGTCTGTGCAGTAACAGGTGCAATCAGAGCAAACAAAAAAAGGATAATTTGTATTTTCGATTTCATGGTAATTGGATTTTGCAGTGCAATTTAATCATTTCTTGTTACAAATCGATTTTATTAAGAAAGTAACCTAATCCCATATAAAAAAACCTTGCAATTGGCTTTGAGACCAACTGAAAGGTTTTAAATCGCTGGAAAGACTGAACAAGAACCCTGCGCAATCCGCCACAAGGGCCGCTTCCACTCCGTTTCAGCGGGATTAACCCGGATGCCATCCCATAAGGCCAACCCACTGC
>JAAYUG010000030.1 GCA_012517825.1 Bacteroidales bacterium
TCATTCTGCAGGTCGATGGTCGGGCCGATGTATCCGCCCCAGCCATCACCAACTCCGGTAAGGGTATTGTCTTTAGCCCAGTAGGCCTGGTTCGTATTTTGAGTGCCCCAACCCTGGCAGGGAATCCATTGAAAGGCAAACAGGGATTCCTGGTTGTCCTTTTCAGCGTCTTCTCCCTTATATAGGAACAGATCAGCATACTCGGGTTTCAGTTTAAGCCCGCTGCTGTTGATAACATCACCTGCCAATTCCTTGGCTTTGTCAAGATCGGCCTGGTTGCGCGACCCGCTTTGTCCCCATCCCGACCTGGCAAGATATACTTTTGCCAGCATACCTTCGGCCGCCCATTTGGTAACCCTGCCCCGGTCATTACCTGAATACGATGCCGGTAATTTACCTGCTGCATCCGTCAGATCATTGATGATAAACTGGTAAACACTCTCCACCGTATTGCGGGGAATTTTGGAATCAAAAACAATGGCGCTGTTATTTTCAATAATAGGGACAGGGCCCCAAAGCCTTACCAGGTAAAAATAGGCAGTAGCCCGCATAAATTTAGCTTCCCCGACCACTCTGTTTTTCAATTCAGCAGGCACTGAGGCACCAGCTTTGGTGGGAATATTGTTTATTACCATATTCGAATGGGCTATTACCCTGAACAATGAATTCCATGCTTCGTTCAAACGCGGATTGTTTTGGGTAACACCCAGCTGATAAAACTGTGCCATGTCACCGTCGTTGGTCCAGTGGTTGCCTGAAGTGGCGTCACCAATTACCCAGTGAGCCTTGTCATTCAGATCAAACCAGGGCCATCCGTAAAGAGAAGCCGTTGACGCATTTACCTGTTCAGACGTCTGATAAAAATTATCAAGTGTCAGTGCGTCCTGCGGGGGTCTGTTCAGAAAATCCTCACTGCAGGCAAATCCTGATAACAAAAGGATTACCGGGACAATTATGCGAAGTAATCTATATTTCTTTTTCATATACATAAGTTTTTCAGGGTTACATCAATTAGAATCCAAGGGTTAATCCAACCGAAACAATCCGTGGCATCGGATAACGCCCGTTATCAACACCGGTCAGAAGCGGATCCTGGTTGTAAGAACCAATTTCGGGATCAAATCCGGTGTACTTTGTGAATGTCAAGGCATTCTGAATGTTCATGTAGATGCGCAACTGATTGGCTTTAATCTTTGATATCAGTGCGCTCGGGAAAGTATACCCAAACGAAATATTTTTTATCCGCAGGTAGGATCCGTCTTCTACGTATCGTGACGATACCCTTGTGTTCTCATTCGGATCAGTGTTTATTGCCCTTGGCATGGTAGTTTCCGGATTAATAACCCTCACATTTTTCGGGTCGGTTAAGGATCCTTCGGGATCAATCAGTTCAAACCGCACGCGGTCGTTAACGGTCTTAAGCTGATTCCCGTAAAGATTCCTCATTCCTTCCGTGCTCCTACGGGTAAAATTATAGATATCGTTTCCGTAGGTTCCCTGGATAAAAATGCTCAGATCAAAATTGTTCCAGCGGAATTCATTACCCAATCCATAAGAGAATTTGGGATAGGGGTTTCCAATGTAAGTACGGTCGAGGTCATCAATAACCTGAACATCGTGGAGGGTATCCCCTTCGATTATCCAGTCGGCCGTTGATGTATGGTCTATGTTTTTGAACTTGATATCACCAGGGAATACCCCTGACCAGGCATCAATCTTATCGCGTTGTTTGGGGCTGTTGATGATATCATTATAATCAACGAAGATTCCGTCAACCACATATCCGTAAAACTGACCTAAAGGCTTTCCGACGGCTGTTTTGGTTACAGTATTAAACCACTGCACATTTCTAAAAATAGCCGCTCCCTCTTCACCAAGGCTCAGCACTTTATTGGCATTGTGCGAAAGCGAAAGGGTGGTAATCCAGGAAAATCTGCCTGTGAGATTATGGGTGGTAAGGCTAAGTTCCCATCCTTTATTTTCCATTTTTCCGAGGTTGACAAAAGGAGCCTCGATACCCATCCAGCTTCCTCCTCCCATATAGTTTGGCAAGGGCATGCGGAGCAACATGTTGTCTGTATTGCGTTTGTAAATTTCAAGGGTCATGTCAATACGGTTCTGGAAGAGGGCAAGATCAATACCAAGGTTTTTGTCGATGGTTGCTTCCCACTGAACATCCGGATTGGGGAGGTTTGTCAGCAGAAATCCATTTCCGATTCCTGAAGGTGCTGTACGCAGGGCTGAGCCATAAGCATATCCTGGGATGGCCTGATTACCGACTTCTCCGTAACCCAGACGGAGTTTCAGGTTGCTCACAAACTGCAGGTTCTGCATAAAGTTTTCATTGGAAATTCTCCATGCTACCGATACTGAAGGGAAGTATCCCCAACGTTTATTGGGTCCAAAATTGGAAGAACCATCTGCCCGGAATGTAGCTGTAAGCATATATTTACCGGCATAGGTGTACATCATCCTTGCAAAATAGGATGCCAGGGCATTACTGCCTTTGTATCCACTGTTTGTTGCTGTTGTTGCTTCTCCCGCATTTAATTCCTGGACGTCGTTGCTGACAAAATTCTTACGAACCCCTTCAATTCCTTCCCAATTTGATTCCTGGGCTTCCTGGGCCAGCATCAGGGTAACATCGTGTTTTTCGCCGAAAACCTGCTGGTAGGTCAGATAGTTATTCAACGACCAGTAGAAGCTTTGTGAGTAATTTCTCCTTGACTGGTTCTGGGTATTTACAATCAGCCCATACTGGTAGGTTGGCTGAAAGGCATAGTTATTAATAAACTGTATATCAGTGCTGAATTGAGAGTGTAACGTAAAATGCTTCAGGAAAGTAATATCGGAATAAGCACTACCGAGAGCACGGGTACGTGTTACATTCAGATCTCTGTCGAGTGCCATGGCCACCGGGTTGGTGACACCAAACTGGGTAGTAACCGGACCTCCCCAGCTTCCGTCAGGAAATTTCAATGGGATATCGGGTGCCTAAAGCAGGGTAGCCGTAATAACCCCGTCATCGGAATCGTTAAGGGTAATCCGCTCGTTGGTACGGCTTACCATAAAGTTACTTCCCACTTTGATCCAGTCTTTTGCCTGGTTTTCAAGATTAAGCCGGGCAGAATACCTGTCAAAATTCGAACCGATTACAATTCCGTCCTGCGCAAAGTAGCCGCCTGTCAGGGCGTAGGTGGTTCTTTCGTTACCACCTGAAACGGAAATCTGATGGCTTTGCACCGGTGCTGTGCGGAAAACAGCGTCCTGCCAGTCGGTTCCGTTCCCAAGAATAGACAAATCCTGAAATTCCTGCCTGTGGGTGATGAGGCCCAGATCGGCCAGTTCATTCTGGTATGATGCATATTCTCTCAGATTCATAACATCCATGCGTTTTGGCAAGGTTTGCCAACCGTAATATGCGTCATAGTTTACCTTCGATTCGCCTGCTTTACCCCGCTTGGTGGTAATAATAACTACCCCGTTTGCTCCGCGGGAACCGTAAATGGCACTGGCTGAAGCATCTTTCAGGATTTCAACCGACACGATATCAGCCGGGTTGAGGGTTGAAAGGGCGCTAACAGCAGTCTGTCCATTACCGCCGCCAGCCCAGTCAAAACCTACCGCTGTCCCCTGAGCCTGCGCTGAAACCTGGACACCATCGATGACATACAAGGGTTCACTGCCGGAGTTGATAGAACCTGCACCGCGGATTCTTATGGAAACTCCGCCGCCCGGCTGGCCGGAATTCTGAAATACCTGCACACCGGCAGCCTTTCCCTGCAAGGCCTGGTCAATAGAGGTGGAAATGGTATTTTTCAAAGCCTGTTCCGAAACGGTAGCCAC
This sequence comes from Bacteroidales bacterium, assembly GCA_012517825.1. Lineage (NCBI taxonomy): Bacteria > Pseudomonadati > Bacteroidota > Bacteroidia > Bacteroidales > Bacteroidales bacterium. The sequence continues at coordinate 3,847 of JAAYUG010000030.1, forward strand.
AGCTCCCGTCAGGTCGGTTTTTCTCTGTGTCCCGTAGCCGATAACAACAATTTCCTCCAGCTTTTTAATATCTTCAACCAGACTCAGATTGATTACCGTTTTCCCTGAAACGGCAACTTCTTCTGTTTTATATCCGACATAGGAAAACGATAGTATGGCATCAGGACCTGTGAGAGTAATGCTGTATTCTCCGTTAGCATTGGTAATGGTGCCGTTGGTTGTTCCTTTTTCGAGTACTGTAACTCCGGGCAAAGGTTCATTGGTTTCGGCGGCCACTACCCGTCCTTTTACCTGAAAGGTTTGTTGAAGGGCAGAGATTTCCCGGAGGCTGAGCATTTCCAGTTGAATTTTTTCTTCGTTTCTGCTGCTGTTGCTCAGTCCTGCTATTCTCTGAAGCAGGGGCATCAGTGGCTTGTCCTGTCGGGGCGTAATCACATAGTACCCAAGCCCAACTTTATCGACCTGATACTTGCTAGCCCTTTGAATTTCCTTAACATAGGGATCGATCTCATCCGCCTGAAAATTTCTAAGGGCTTCTGGAACGGAAACATTGTCCAGCAATCCCGACTCATAACTGAAAACAACATTGAAGCGCTGTTCCAATTGAGTGAGGTACTGGCTTAATGACTCCCTGGATGAGATTGCCTGCCTTCCTTTGTTCGAATCGGCGGTAAGAGCAAACATCTCCTGGGAGAAGGAGTTTGCCTCCAATACAAGAACTGCTGTAAGCATCAGCAGTCTGGTCCATAAAAAGTGATCTTTCTTTTTCATATCTGGTTAGTTGAGTTAGTAAAGAATGTCACAATATTTAGCTTGTCATTTTCTTTCCAGAAGAATTTCATCACCATTACGGGTGATTTTCAGATCAAAAACTTTTTCGATGGTGAGCAGTAGTACGTCAATATTATCGGTTGGTGCTGCGCCCCTCATTTTTCGCTGTGCCAGATCACGGTTATCAATTTTAACCCTAACACCATACGTGGCCTCAATTTTCCTTGCTATTTCCATCAGCGTATTGTTATCAAAAATCAGTTTACCCTGAGTCCATGCACTGAATTCGTCAGCGGCAACTTCTTTTCTTACCAGGGTTTTTCTTTCCTTGGAATAAGTGACCATTTCGCCGGGTTTCATGAGCAAGGCCCTGTCGGTTTCCCTGTTGGGCAGATTAATTAAGATCTGACCTGAATTGAGTGTGACCGTTGTATTTTCTCCCCTTGCATCAACATTGAAACGTGTTCCCAGTACCTCAATAACAAGATCAGCCGTATGAACAAGGAACCGTTTATTCGGCAGATCTCCCAATTTGCGTACATCAAAAAACGCTTCACCTTCCACCCATACCTCTCTGGGTTGATCTTCCTTCCAGTTGCGTGCAAAGTGAATGCGTGAATTGCCGTTCAGCATAACTTCTGACTGATCGGGGAGAACAACTTTCCGTACTTCTCCGTACCCTGTGGAAAAACTGACATTTCCGGTATATCTTTGTATCAGAAATGTTCCGGCCAAAACAAGTCCAGCTATTATAGCTGCTGCCCTGAGCCACCTGTTCGAAACAGGCATTCTGAAAATTTTCTTCCTCCGGTTCGATTCATGCTTCAGGATTTCTTTAAGAATCATTTCCTGTTTTTGGGGATTGAAATCAGGTTCCTGTATCAAGAACGTCTTTACCATTTCTACAGCAAGATCAAGTTCCTGTGCCTGCTCGGGATGATTTTTTCTGTACTGCTTCCAGAACATTTCAATTTCAGGAATCCTGTCTTTCACCATAGAATTAAATAGAGGATCCTGTGCAAAATCTTCGGCCCGGTATAACCGATAATCGTTCATTTTGGAATGAGTTTAAAATTTCTCCCGGACATCTATCCGGATTAAATAAGACCAAGTATCAGAATTTGTATTAATTAAATTTCAAATTTTTGATAAGTGCCCTCCGGAGGAAAAAATTTCACGCAATGATTTAATTGCCAGATACACCAGGGTGCGTGACGACTGATACTTTATTTCCATTATTTCGGCAATTTCCTGATAGTCAAGTCCCACGTAGAATCTCAGATAAATCGCTTCGCGCTGCTGCCGGGTCAATAGGCCCAGAGCTTCCCGGAGCTTTTCCCTTTTTTCCTTTTGATCTTCCTGTTTATCAGAAAAAGTTTCAATTGAAAATTCAAGGGTAAAATTCAGGTCATCAGTCAATTGGATTCCTTTGTACCGCAGTCCGGATTTCACCTTTCTGAAAAGAAACCGCCGAAATGATTTGAGAAGATAGTAACGGACGGAAGTAGTTTTTCCGAGATTATAACGGTGATCGATCAGATAGAGAAAGAAATCCTGCAAAATATCTTCCAGCATGGCCGGATTTCCTACAAATCGAAACCCATACCGGTACAAAATAACAGAATACTGCCGGTAAATTAACTCCAGGGCTCCGTGTTCTCCGTGACGGAAAGCATCCCAGATCCGGCTCTCATTCTCATGGTTGAGATTTTGCGGCATAAAAAATTGAAAACCTTTCAACAAATGTAATCAGTTCCCTGTTATTCATATGAATATTTATACAATTATCTTCCTTCAGCTTCAGGATACAGCGTATCCACCCTGTCGCTCTGAAAAATTTCACCGGTAGTGACTTCAATAAATGACAAACGGCCGCCTTCCCATCCGGCTCCCGTATCGGTGAGAATGATTTCGCACGCTCTCATAGGTTTATCGGTTCCAAAATTCAGGGTAGGAGTATGGCCTACGTAAATTTCATGGTAATTACTTAAACGGGATCCGGGCTTTTCGGCTTCCAGTTGAAGAGCTTTCATCACCAAGCTGCGGTCCCACAGAAACACTTCAGGATCCTGTTCATCCAGGGGTATTCCCGGCAGTATCCCTGCATGGACAAAAAGACGGTCATTCCATTCATAATAGTATAGTGCTCTTTCTATAAATGCAATATCCTCCTCAGTGAATCCATTTTCAAAACTGGTTACGGTTGCCTTTCCCCCCTGCATCCACCAGCCGGGGGTGATTTCTCCTGTTTTCATCCAGTGTAAAGCCCATTCATCATGATTTCCTCTGAGCAGAACCAGACGGTTAATACCCGACAATGCTCTGATTACATGATGTGTTTCAGGCCATCCGTCGCAAATATCTCCCAGAGCAATCAGCTGATCTTCTTCAGGCTGGAAGCCACTGCGGAGAAGGCACTGTTCCAGAGCCCTATAAGCACCGTGGATGTCGCTGGTCACAAAAACTCTCATGGCCGGATAACAGTGAAAAGTATATCTACGGAACAGCTATTGTTCAGTTAGCAACACTATAAAACGCTTTTATTTCGCGATCAATACGGATTCAGTACTAACCTGCGAAATATGGCCAACTGAAGTTTTCGCTTCATTCCTGAAATCCTGCTACCTATTCAGGCCTGAAAATTTCGGCAATTTTTATCAAAAATCCTTGCTTTGAAAAAATTCCTGGCACAGCAAACAAATAAAAAAAGGACACAGCATATGTAATGCTCAGAATGCCGGCAAATAAAAACCGGCATAGTATTATCACAGGCTATGATTGTTCCGGTGAAAATTGCAATCCCGGGCAAAAATTTAGTTTTCCTGTTACTTTGCGTATTTTGCTATGATATCAACCGGCAATGCATTCACCATTGACATGACAGTAGTTTCTTCAGCCACGCCGGTAACATTCACGGTAAGAAGAGTCTGATCAATAGGTATTTGCACATTATACGACGGATTATCTCCGGATTCTTTTTGCAGAATTCCCTTATAGCCTGCTACCCTGATCCGTTTCTGATTGGGATCAGAAGCGCCCATGATTGCCGGGAGGGAGAGAAGAGCGTTAATACTTGCGAGCAAGGGGGAATCTCCAAGAATTTCAACACGGGCTGATTTTTCTTCCGTAGCATAAACACGGGTTATTGAGAGTCCTGTAAACCCAACGGCACCTGAAATATTATCCTGCTTCATATCAGCGGGTAATCCGCCAAGATTTGCCGGCAGGGCTTTCAAAATTTCTTTTCCGATTTCCTGGTTAATGCTGGCGATTGCTTCCTGCAAAGCAAACCTTGTTTCTTCCAGTTGTCCGGATGTATAGGATTTTTCTGCTTCCTGCAATCGGGTGATGACATCCTGGGCCCTTAAAGGCAGAAATGCCATAAGGACAATCCATAACTGAATAAAAATCAATTGTTTCATACTGGTATGATTTTTTAGGGAAGAGTAAATTCACCGCAAATAGGAGCATTCCGGTGAAGCATCATTTTTCCCCAAGACCCTTTTTAATTTTTTCGATATCAAACTGTCCGGCCGCTGCCATAAATGCATTTTCGCTGCTGTAATTGATTCCCTGCACCGTAAACATGGATGATTGCCCGAACGGCACATTCAGTGTATATCCCGATGCATCGTCATAACTAAGCAAAGACTTGTAATTGTGAAACTGCACCACTTTTTTCCCTGGTTCATCGGTTGATACATAATCAGCATTCAGATACACATTCACTGATGACAGCAGAAGGGCATCATTGTTAACGAGAATACGCATTTCCTTTTCATCCGACCTATAGGTACGTTCCATGGCAAGCCCGACGAAACCGATTCCTGTGCTGGTAACTCGGTCCTGTGAAGGATCTACCTCCAAACCATCCACTTTCTGGGGAAGCGAAGCAAGAACCTGTTTCCCCATTTCCATTTCCACCCCCAGCAAGGCCTGCCGCGCCGCATACCGGGCATCCCCATAACTGCCCGATGCAAAGGAGGAACGGGCAGCAGTTAGATTTTTCTTTACATCAGGAGGTGTCGAAACCAGGCCTCCTCCCGAAGTATTCTGCATTCTGCCCTGCCGGGTTTCCGTTCCGGAAGAAGCAGCAGTACCCGTGGAAGTACCGGTGGTGGTACCCGAATTATCCTCCCCGAATACTTTGTTGACAACCTTGTCTTCCGCCTTATCCTTCAGTTTCTTTAAAAGATTCTGCGAATGAAGCGGGCTTTGGGCAAGCATACAAGACAAGAGGAAGAACAGTAAATACGTAAGGTATTTCATAGGAAGTTGCATTGAAAAAATAAAAGTACTTCAAAATAGATACAAATCCAAAGAACAAGTAGACATTGGTTTTAGAAAACTTTTCCGGAGATCCGTTCCCCATTCCTTATAAAGATAGCAACAGACATCGCACCATGGGAAGAATAACGGAAAATTATGGGTGCAACGATAAAAACCGAAGATTCTTGCGGTTCTCTGCCTCATAAATATTTTATAGGAAGAAAATTCAGAAAATCCATTTCAAAAGAGGATAGATGGTCGCCCAGACAGGGGCCTCAAGAAAATTGCGGTAACCCTGGCGGTACAATTCCATAATTCTGGAAGGCTGACGGAAAAAGGGCATGTACATCCGGTTGTGAGGCACGAGATTCGCCAGCGGATCCACAATCAGATCGACAAAAAAAATCAGAAGGAAGAAACCAAGATAAATATAAGGACCTGTAACAATCTGGTGTTGGGAAGTAATCCGGCTTAAAGCCCCGAGAACAACCATCCAGATTATTATTTTAATGAGCATGGTAGCATTCAGCAGGTACAGGGTTTTCGGACGGGTGCGTGTAATAAGATGAAGGAAGGTGCTCAATATGCCTCCCGTAAAAAGTCCAAGGATAAATTTCCAAAGAAGACATCCGACCGGAACAAAGAGAAGAAAAATTACCAGTGTGAGGAGTTTCATTGCGGATGCACCGAGATGAACCAGAAAGGCCTTATGGCTGCGGGGAATCTGTGCAGTGATATTTTTTCGTTTGTACTTTACTTCGTGCCAGAGGGCTCCTTTGCTGCGGAGATCAACATCCTGCACTTTCAGCAGGAAAATCTCAAACGGAATACCATTGGCTTTATATCCTTTACAGTAGAAGCATGGATCGCTGTTTGTCACCGGTTTGGATGAAAGGAACTGACGGATCACAGCTGGTTTAAAATACAATTCTCCCAGCCGGAACCAGGTTTTCCGGTTTGACCAGATGTACCAGAGAAGAAATGTACCGATAATCCAGAAATAGGCAAGATAAAAAAAAGCTGCTAATTCAACAGCAAAGGCCATAACGATGGGAAAGGCAATCAATGCAAGGGCAATCAACACTGCAGCTAAGTGAAAAAAATACCGGAGCAGGAGGGAAAGATCGTAGAGCCCGCTTTTCTGAAAAGCTTCATGTTCTTTCTGGAGTTTTTCAAAACGCATTTCCGACTGTCTTTTGGCTCTTTCGCGGGCTTCGCGGATAACCTCCTCCCAGGATGCCAGATCGGCGCGTTCTTCAGGGGTAGGAAAATGAAAGGAAGTAGCAGAAACGTTTTCCCTTTGCACATAACGAATAAGGATCTCATAGGCTTCACATATTTCAATAAAGCGCTGGTGAGCGTCGGGTGCCTTATTAACATCAGGATGCATCTGAAGCGCGAGCCGACGGTAAGCCTGTTTGATTTCGTCGGGGCCTGCATCTTCGGGAATACCGAGTATTTCGTAATAGCGACGATACATGAAGCAGAAGGGAAATTTGTACCCGAATCAAAGGTAGTTAATCTGCCGCATTTTGGTTCTATTTTGCTTTTGGCAGAGATGCCGGCAGGTTATGGTATTCGATCAGGTCGCATTTTACCGAACCGACAATCAGGTTCATTTTTACACGGACAGGAAGGCGCATGGCATCGTCGGAAAACCAGATGGTCATATCGTCTTCGGTTTTAAACATTCGTCCTACTTCTGTAACCGGTGCAAATCGAAGACATGGTATTTTTCCAAGGTCGGTCTTTATGGTTTCTTTTCCCTGATAGCGAAGGATAACCGGGAAGAGGTCCCCGCCGAAAAATGTCTGAATTTTAATAACATCTCCGTTTTTCAGGCCGGAAAGGTCGGACCGTCTGAAGTAATAAAGCACAGATACAATATCGTGCAGGTATTCCGGCACACTAATGGTGCCTTTCTTCAAGCTTTTCAGGGTGTTATTTTCACGGTAGAAATAGATTTCGTCATAGTCCCTGTAACGACCTTCCTGAATATTTCGTATTGCCTTGTAAGGAAGCCCGGTCACCGGATCAAAATAACTTTCATATACGTCTTTGATATGGTAAAGAACTTCGGCGAGACCGATGGTTTTTGCCTCAATGCGGGCATGATACACTTCTCCTCCGTTATAGGGAGTTTTTTCCAGTGTGGCTGTGGCAAGGCCTCCGTCGATGGGTCCATAGTAGAGAAGATAAACCAGTTTTTCTCCTGCTTTGTAAGCGTTGTTGGGCAATGAATTAATTGGTATCTGCGCCTTTGAAATCATGAATGCTGCCAGAAAAAGAAAAAGTATCAGTACGGGAAAGGGAGTTATATTTAAAGGCTTATTTCTCATTGATAACTGTATTCTCTTTCAGGATACCCAAAATATATGCCAAATCAAATTGACAGTTTCTTTTTTGGAATGGTTGCAACAAAATCTTTGAGGTAGAAGGGTTCGAAATAGGCAACATCCCGGAAATGCTGCTGACGGAATTCGAAGTCTGCCGGTTCTGCCAGATAAGCAGCCCTGGGCCGGAAATCAGTCCGGAAAAAAGCATTGGGATGGCGGATCAGTTTTGAGGCTTTTTCGGCCCCTGATCCGAAAAAAAGGATTGGCTCTCTGCTGAGGTAATCGGAAAAGGAATCTTCTCTCAGCACAAGGGCAGTGGTTTCAAGAATGAATTCCAGGTTTTCATTCAGCAAAGCTGTATAAACTTCCATGCGCCTGGCATCAGTCATAGGGCAGAAAAGAAAAGGTTTGCCGGAGTGAAGGGAAAAGATGTTGCTGTTAAGCTCCTTCCTCATACCATAGCTCATGGCAAGGAGAGTATTGACAGCAAGAAGAGGCAGACCTGCACCGTAGCAAATACCTTTTGCCACTGACACTCCTATACGGAGGCCTGTGTAGGAACCAGGTCCCTGGCTTACGCAAATACCCTGGAGATCCCTGATGGTTAATGAAACCTCTGTCAACAGGTCCTGAATGAGCATTGTAAGCACAGCCGCATGCGATTTTTTTTCATAATCTTCCTTTACGGCAAGAACATTACCGTTTTCAGCTATGGCTACGGAACAGACATCTCCGGTGGTTTCAATCAGCAACAATCTGGCCATGCGGTTGGTGGTGAAGGATTATTTTTCTTCCCTGAACAGGTCTTTCTTATCAACAATCTTAATGGGCGAGTTATACTTCAGCGTACGGAAAACAGCACTGAAGGGAGCTGCGATTACCTCTGTATTTTCTTCCAGTCCTGAAATAATTTCAATGTAATTGTTATCCTGGATTCCTGTTTTCACAGGGCGTATGTCAGCCTTCCCCTGATTGGGTACAAAAACAAATTCAATCAGTTCTCCTTTTTTCACAGAAGGAAGTTTGATACGGGAGGTATCTGACCCGATCTGGGATATCAGTACAGAATCGGTACGTGTAGTAACCGCCATGATGGGCACGGAGAGAACATTTTCGCGGGTTTCGGTCTGGATTTCGACGGTGGTTGACATTCCAGGCCGAAAGGGGGTACGCTGTCCTGGTTTAAGCAGGTGTTTGTAAGAGGATTCAAGAATCAGAATTTTGACATCGAAGTTTGTCACCTGATCGGTCGACATGCCGGCGGTAACATTTGCAGAGTTGGCAATTTCCGTCACAATTCCTTTAAATTTTTCACCCAGGTAAGCGTCGATTTCAATCAGGGCTGTATCGTGCAGCTTGACGCGGACAATGTCGTTTTCATTAACTTCGACTTTGGCCTCCATACGTTCGGGATTGGCAATGCGCATAATTTCTGTACCTGTCATAAGGTTTGTACCTACCACCCTCTCGCCCTTTTCGACATTCAGCATGGTAATGGTGCCCGACATGGGGGCATAGATCGTTGTTTTCGACAGGTTTTCCTCAGCCTGTTTGAGGTTTGCTTCTGCGCTTCTGACGGTGAATTCGGCTGAGACAACAGTTTGTTTGGCAGCTTCCACATCGGCTTTGGCCATTTTATAGGAAGCCTGTGCCTGTTCCCATTCTGCTTCCGAGATGGTGCGCTGTTCCCATAATTTCTGGCTACGCTGGTATGACAGTTCAGCCTGGGCAAACTGGGCCTCAACCTGAAGAAGTCTTGCCCGGGCATTGGCCAGATTGGCTTTGGAGGTGTTGACTGCAGCTGCTGCCTGATCCCGGGCCGATATATATACTTCAGGCTTGATTTTCAATAGAAATTGGCCTGCCTTAACCTCATCCCCTTCCCTGACAGCCAGTTCCACAATTTCTCCTGACACATCGGGTGTTATTTTCACTTCTGTCTCGGGCTGAATCTTGCCGTTAGCGGTAATGACTTCTGTGATGCTTCTTCGCTGCACTTTTTCAACAGCCACCTTTACGGGTTTTTCCTTACCAAACCATCCAGCTTTTTTACCGACAATGGCCAGAATAATCAGAAAAACTACAATGCCAGAAAGGTACTTTACAAGCTTGCTTGTGTTCATGATGCATTATTTTACAGTAAGAGGATTACCACGATAAAAGTTCAGAATGTTGATGCGGAAAAGGTAGTCATATTTGGCCTGGAGAAGTTCCGACTCAGCGCGGGCCAGTGAGGTTTTGGCCGTGTTGAAATCCACGGTGGTTACCAGACCTACCTCATACTTCTGCTGTACATATTTAAACGATTCTTTTTGAGCTTCTAGTGATTTTTCACTGGCGAGATACCTTTTCACGGCAGCAAGTGCATCGGCATGCGCCTGCTGAATGTCCTTGTAAAGAAGGTTTTTGCTAAGGTCAAGGTTGTATCGGGCGTTCTGCACATTCAGGCGGGCATTACTAACCTGGGTATTTACCGACCAGCCATTAAACAGAGGTACAGAAAGGCCAAAGGTCAGGGTGGTGCTTGCATTGTCTTTCAGCTGCATTTTCAGGGGGTACGTGTCGTAAATTGGTTGCTCTATCTGGCTGTAAACCAGTTCCCCTCCCTGCGTAGCTCCAATCGGGATAGTCTGAGGAGTTGTACCGATGATGCGCTGCCGGATATCAGAATAACCTGTTCCGTAGGAGGCGGCAATGAAAAGCCGGGGCGAACGGCCGCCGCGTGCCACACTGAGCCCGGCTTCCGAACTTTTCAGCTGGTATTCGGCAATTTTTATCTGGGGAAGGTTTCGCAGAGCGTCCTGATATATGTCAGCCACCGGATCGAGCACTTCTTTAAATTGAAAGTCGGAAAAATCAGGAATTTCAATTCGGAATCCTTCAGTATCTTTCAATTCAAGAAGCTGGGCAAGGGTAAGATAAGAAATATCGAGCTGATTCTGGTAATTCACAATCTGGACTTCTTCAGTAGCATGCTGAGCCTGTATTTCCAGCAGATTTCCCATTGGCAGGCTTCCTGCATCCACCAGTTTTGCTGTGCGTTCAACCTGTTGACGTGTCACTTCGGCCTGCTGTTGGGCAGAATTCAAAAGTTCCATATTGAAAAGAATCTGCAGATAGGCTGCAGCCACGTTCAGCGCGAGATCATTTTTCAGTTTTTCCAGTTGCTGCAAACTGGCCATCAGGTCAAACCGGCTTTGCCTGATCAGATTAATTTTCTGAAGTCCGTTAAAAACAACCAGGTTGGCATTCACACTGGAACTAAGACTGGTAATCGTCTGGTTCTGGGTAAACGTGTAAGTCGTCTGGTCAAGGGCCCGGCCAAAGGATTTGCTCTGTGCTGCTGAAGCATTTATAGTGGGCAGCAGCGACATTTTTGACTGCAAAAGGTTGTTTCCTGCATATTCCGAATTTAGCTGCTGCTGCTTAATCTGAATATTGTTTTCAAGGGCATACCGTACACACTTTTCCAATGACCATGGTTCCTGCGGGTATCCCTTAAAAAGAGCAGCAGTCAGCAAAAAAATGACGGGCAATATGGATCTTAACGTCTTCATTCCCGGAAATTTTAAAGAGCAAAGATATTTATTTCCTGATTACCAAGAGGCAGTAATTGAAACAATTCCGGTTCATTTTTCAACTTTGGGGCAACACGGTGGAGAAAGTTGAAAAATTGATGAAAAATTCGTGCCTGTGGAAGGTAAAAACACAATAGTTTGCTATAGTTTTGGCAGGGATTATGGAGCAGTCGGTTCAGAAAACATTCGGCACACTGCAGTTCCGGTTAATACGATCGCCCCGTTACCGGTGCATGACGATATCAGTTAAGCCGGTGGAGGGTGTTGTGGTCACCTGTCCGGCCTCGGTGAGCGATCAGGAAGTATATAAAGTTCTGCAGGAAAAAAGCCAATGGATCCAGCGGCAGTCGGTTCGTATTGCCAATTGGAAAAGTCATTTTACCCGGTTTGAAGAAGGGAGGGAATACCGCACACGGGCACACCGGCTTATAACGGAAACACATAACAAACCAACGATCCGTATAACGGTTGCAAAGGGTATCATTAAAGTGATTTATCCTGAATTTGCCCGGATCAGTGACCCGAAAATTCAGGCGGCCATTAGAAAAGGGGTTGAAGAAGCCTGGCGCATTGAAGCGAAATCGTGGCTGCCGGTGCGAACGAAGCAACTGGCAATGAAATTTGGTTTCAGGTATGGAAAAGTTACGGTACGCGATAGCAGAACCCGCTGGGGAAGCTGTTCCTGGGACAACAACATCAGCCTAAGCCTTCATCTCATGATGCTGCCCGATCATTTAATTGATTATGTTATTCTTCATGAGCTGGTGCATACTGTGCATAAAAACCACGGCAAAGGATTCTGGCAGATGCTGGATACCATCACCGGCGGAGTAAGGAAGCTGGAAAAGGAAATCGATTCATATCAGATAGGTATTTATTAAACAGAACATTATGACGTACGAAGTAATACTGGAAGGCGGCAAGAAAGTCAGTATGATTCTGCACAACCACAAGGTTGTAACTGATCAGCCCGCAAAAGCAGGAGGGGAAGATTCAGCGCCGGCCCCGTTCGATTTGTTTCTTGCATCCATTGGTACCTGTGCCGGCTACTATGTTAAGGCTTTCTGCGACCAGCGAGGAATACCTTCAGAAGGTATCCGTATTCTGCAGCACGTCAACTACAATCTCGACCAGAGGCGGGTCGACCGGATTGATATTGAAATTAAACTTCCGCCGGAATTTCCTGATAAATACAGAGAAGCCATTGTGCAAGCTGCTGCTTCCTGTGCAGTGAAAAAGCATCTCGCTGTTCCTCCTGAAATTGAAGTGTTTACTTCATAACGGAACAGAGAATATTTGTCAGACCCTTAAAAGAAATTTAACAGGCCTTCGTTCCTGTGAAGGAAAAGTTTTCCCTGAAAACAATAGAATTATCCTGATTCATGCATTAGAAATGCATACATCACCCTCCGGGCCGATTGAATCTTTGATTCATCGGGGTTAACCCGGGAGCCATCCTTCATCTCCTTCCCGCTATGCGTTAGTTCGCTTCTCTCCTAATGCATAATCCGGGATTATTTTTCCCCGGATTCCAGCGTAATAATAGCAATTTCCGGACGGTTTCCGATTCGTACGGGAGGCCCCCAGGTTCCGTAACCATTGCTCACATAAAACTGGGTATTCCCTTTTCGGAGGTAACCGTGACTGACTTCATACATCTTTTTCACAATAAGGGAGAAAGGCCATAATTGTCCATGGTGAGTGTGGCCTGAGAGCTGAAGGTCGACACCAGCTTCAACAGTCTCATTCAGCCCGAGCGGCTGATGATCAACCAGCAGAACAGGCTTTGACCGATCAATGCCGGTCAGAATATCACTCAGCGGCACCCGTTTTTTCCCGTTAAATCGTCTGATATCACGGTCTTCCCTCCCGACCAGCCACAAAAAGCCTCCGATATTGGTTACTGAATCGCGCAATACTTTAATCCCGAGGCTTTCAATGTACTGAACTGCTTTTTCAACTCCGCCAATGTATTCGTGGTTTCCAGTAACTGCGAATGTTCCGTAAGGAGCCGACAGAGTGCGAAGGGGAGAACCAAGGTCGTTTCTCAGCACAGGTTGCTGAATTTCATCCATCAGATCGCCTCCGAAAATGATGAGATCGGGTTTCTCATTCTTAAGCACAGCTGCAAGTTTTTCCAATTGCTTTTTCCCCACAAGAATTCCAAAGTGCATATCCGTGATCAGAGCGACATGAAATGGATTTTTTGGAATGGTTTTACTAATGGAAATACTTAAATGGCGGACAACTGGAGAACGGGCATTCACATAACCGGCCAGGAGTATGACCGAAGTAATAACTGTTACGGTAAGAAAGGCAATTTTTCGCACTTCAGTCGGATTATTGGTAAGAAAGGATGGAAAAAACGGAATGAAATGATTGGTCAGCCGGAACAGATCTATCAGCAGAACCAGCAGAAAAGAATACATTAATCCGGCAAACCAGAATGAGCCGGGCCAGACAAACAAATGGAGTACGGGGCTGTCGGGGATGATTTTTTCTATGAAGCGGACGAGGATGTAGGAAGTGGAAAGAAAGATCATCAGGATCGTAAATAAAATGCGGATCCATGGAACAGAAGGTAAAGCCTGCATTCCCCGGTGGTATACATAGTAGTTCGCTCCGAACCAGATACTGAAGAATGTGAGAAAAAACAATGAAAAGGCAAGATACTTCATAGAATCGGTAGTTTAAATTTTGTGTTCCGTGAATCGTGATTGATTGTGGGTTTTGGATTGCAGCTGGTGTGGGTAGAGGAGCTCAGTGAGTAGGGCACAGTGCTTATTATGGTAACAGAATGAACAATAGCGGTTCATGAAAGTTCATTTCACTGAAAACGCAGGGCAAAAAAAGGGAAGGAATTACAAATCGTCCGGGAGTTCTTCAGACGGTTCGTGGGAAGTAGCTTTTTCAGGCGCACCATAGGATCCGTCAAGCACAGACTGGTAAAGACGTTTGTCTTTCAGAACTTCCCTTGCTTTCTGTACCACGGGATCATTGGGAAGAGAAGCACGAATACGTCCTTTCTGGTAATAATACCGGCTGACTATTTCTTCTGCCAAAAATTTGCTGATTTCGTTGCGAAAAGTCTGAAGATCCTTGTTCTTGTCATGGGAAATTTTCTGTTGCAGCTTCTCAAATTCTTCCCGGGCCAGGTCGTAATATTTATCACGTTTTGCAGCTTTTTCAAGTTCCTGAAATTTCGTCTCGCTCTCGGTCTGGTAATCGAAGTCTTTGCCCTGTAAAAAACGGGTAAATTGCTGATAGTCTGCATCGGATACTGAGAATTTTTCAGGGGCAGGTATGGTATCGTGTGTGCTGTTGTAAACAGTGGCAAAATCAAAAACAAGATTTTTGGTAACGAGGCTCACAGTGATGCGGCTAAAAGTTTCAGGGTTTACGGGAACATCCGGCTGAATTCCGCCACCGTCATATACTGTACGGCCATGTCGGGTTCTGAAAGAGTGAATCAGAGAATCAGGGATATATCCTACACTTCCGTCTTCGTTTCTGTGCGAATAATCGACAGCCTGGATGCAACGTCCACTGGGGATATAGTATTTGGCGGTAGTAACTTTAAGCTGGGTATTATAGCTCAGAGGCCGGGTTGTCTGTACGAGCCCTTTGCCGAAGGTGCGCTGGCCGACGATCACGCCACGGTCGAGATCCTGAATGGTGCCGGCTACTATTTCGGACGCAGAAGCTGAGCCCCGGCTGGTAAGAACAACCAGGGGTATAAGTGTATCAACCGGTTCCTGATTTGTGGTATATACCGCATCGAACTGCTTAAGTTTGCCTCTGGTTCGTACCACTTCCTGTCCTTTGGGGATGAAGACGTTTACCACATTGACGGCTTCGAAAAGAAGACCACCCGGATTTCCCCGCAGGTCGAGAACAATTGCTTCAGCACCCTTCTCTTTGAGATCGGTTACGGCATTCCGGACTTCTTTTCCGGCATAGGTTGTAAAACTGGAAAGATTTATATATCCAGTTTTGGCATCAAGCATGCCATAGTAAGGAACATTGGGTATATTGATTTTTTCGCGTACAAGTTTCTTTTTCACTTCTTTTCCATCTTTTCCCCGGCGGATCAAGAGATGGACGGTTGTTCCCGGGGTACCTTTCAGCATGTCGCTTATCTGGGAAACTTCTTTGTTTTTAACCGATTTTCCGTCTACCTCCAGAAGAACATCTCCGGCCCGGATCCCGTTTTTAAAAGCCGGGAAACCTTCATAGGGTTCGGCAATGACCGTAAATTCGCCATTTTGCCTTATCAATGCCCCGATACCTCCGTATTCACCTGTAGTCTGAAACCGGAAATTTTCCAGTGCTGATTCAGGAATGAATTCCGTATAAGGGTCAAGCGATGCAAGCATGGCATTGATCCCTTTTTCAATCAGTTTCTCGGGCTGAATGGTATCGACGTAAAACATGTTTAATTCCCTGATGAGGGTGTAGAAGATATCGAGGCTTTTAATAATCTCCAGGTCCCTGTCACGACTCAGGTAAAAGGAAGAAGAAGTCCCTATCAGCGCGGTGATGGATACCAGGATCACTATACGCCGTATGGTGCGTTTCATGATGTTTGGACTTAACAGTTGAATAAAAAAAATTTATGCAAGCTGACAAAAGTAAAAATTATCCGGTTTAAAGCACCAGGTTATTAAAAGTAAACCAGATACCGCACGTTTGCTATTGGTTTCGACCCTGCACCTTTATTCCCAATGTTTTGCCCCCAATACGGCCTATGTATTCTTTTTGAATCAATTTACCAGCAGTCCAGAGCTTTGCTCTGTGCAACAATAAATGAAGAACCGCGAACAGTCAAGTGGAAAACCATGGATTACAGAGTGATCAATGAACAACGGAAAATGTCAGAAATTATTGAATTTTTGCGAAAGATTGAAATCAAATAGAGTCCTTCACACATGGGAATTTGATTAAAAAAGCCTTAAATTGCATGGTAAAAGAATTATTTCAATGAAAAAGTATTTCTTCCTAATTCTGGCAATCCTGAGTCTGGATATGGAAGGCCAGGATCGTATCACAGGAAAGGTATTTGCAACTCGTTCCGAGATTATCGCCACCCATGGAATGGCAGCCACCAGCCATCCTCTGGCTACGCAGGTTGCGCTTGATATTTTGAAGGCAGGTGGATCAGCAGTGGATGCAGCCATTGCCGCCAATGCCATGCTCGGACTGGTTGAACCCGTCAGCTGCGGAATCGGAGGGGATCTTTTTGCCATTATCTGGGATGCCGGAACCCGAAAATTATACGGATTAAATGCCAGTGGCCGGTCTCCAATGGGATTAACCCTGGATTATTTCCGAAAAAACGGATATACAAAAATACCGTCGTATGGTCCACTACCGGTTTCGGTTCCCGGTTGTGTGGACGGATGGTTTGAAATGCATGCCCGTTTTGGTCGTTTGCCGATGATGAAGAATCTTGCTCCGGCAATTCGTTATGCCCGCGAGGGATTTCCTGTATCAGAGCTGGTTGCGTATTACCTGGCGGGGAATGCCCGGATCCTGAAACAATATCCTGGTTTTGCGGATGTTTATATGCCGGGAGGAAAAACGCCCGGCAAGGGAGAAATATTCAAAAATCCACGGCTTGCTGCTACCCTGGAACAAATTGCCAAAGAAGGAAGGGATGCTTTTTATAAGGGAGAAATAGCGCGGAAGATTGATGCCTATATGAAGCAAAACGGGGGTTTTCTGTCCTACAAGGATCTGGCCAGGCACCGTTCGGAGTGGGTTGAACCGGTTTCGGTCAATTACAGGGGGTATGAGGTATGGGAACTTCCTCCCAACGGACAGGGGATTGCTGTTCTTCAGATGCTGAATATTCTGGAAAACTTCGACCTCAAAAGCATGGGGTTCGGAAGTGCTGATTACATTCATGTATTTACGGAGGCAAAGAAACTGGCTTTTGAAGACAGGGCCCGGTATTATGCTGACCCGCAATTTTCCAGGGTTCCCGTACGGGAATTGCTTTCGAAAGAATATGCCGCAAAACGGGCAGCCCTGATTGATATAAACAGGGCAGGGCTGGCTTATGAGGCAGGGGGCCCTTTTGAAGGGAATACAATCTACCTTACGGTAGCTGATTCGGCAGGAAACATGGTTTCTCTTATCCAGAGCAATTACCGCGGCATGGGATCAGGCATGACCCCGGGAGACCTTGGCTTTGTGCTCCAGGACCGGGGAGAACTATTTTCACTGGAGGAAGGCCATCCGAATTGCTATGCACCAGGGAAACGACCGTTTCATACCATTATTCCGGGATTTGTAACCCGCGAAGGGAAACCCTGGCTGAGTTTTGGGGTAATGGGAGGAGATATGCAGCCACAGGGGCATGTGCAGGTACTGGTTAATCTGATCGACTTCGGGATGAACCTCCAGGAAGCAGGTGATGCTCCCAGGGTACAACACCTGGGTTCCTCGGATCCGACAGGAGGAAAAATGACCGATGGAGGATGGCTATGCCTGGAAAGCGGATTCGGTTATGAGACCATCCGGAGCCTGATGCAGAAAGGACACAGAATCCGCTGGGACCTGGGAGGTTATGGCGGGTATCAGGCCATTCTGTATGATCCTGTCAACCGAGTGTATTTCGGAGCCAGTGAATCCAGAAAAGACGGCCAGGCGGCAGGTTATTAACAAGGTTTGTTGAAAAGTATTGAGTCAGAATATATTCCAGTAACATTGCAGTAACATTGAGGAAATACTGTCGGAATACTTTTGAAGCATTACCAAAACAGTATTTCTATGGATACCGAAATGGAACTGCCGTATGAATTGTCTGGTGTAAATACCGACGGGCTGATTTCGGATTTTGAATTCGAGCGCCGCATTTTTTTCGAACAGGAAATGATGGATTTTGAAGTGGAGGAACTTTTGGAAGAAATATGACGGTATGTCCGGAATATGACTCAAAAGTATTTTTTTGCATTCAGGAGATTCTGGGATTCTTCGATAAGTTTATATCTGCAGGCCGTTGCTGTATCCCCAGGCAGTGATACGACTTATTTCACACAGGGATTAGTAATTTTGTTTTTCAATGTCTGTAATTTTTCTCCATAATCAGGGGAAGTTGGCAAGGCAATACGGGTTGACTTAGCGTAGAAATGTTTCAACCGGATGGTTGTTGTGAAAAAGAACGTAATTTTTAACATTTTTTAACAATTCCTGTTGAAAAAACCTGAAAAAAAGTGTGTCACAAATAACGGAATTGGGGAACTAATATAGAAAAGTGGGAATTACACACTGGTTCAACGTAACATAAACAAATTTTTACCTATGAGGAAAATTTTATCAATTGCAGCATGTATTGTAATATCCGGCACACTTTATGGCCAGATCAAAGTAGCAACAAACGGGAATGTTGGGATTAACAATACTTCTCCGGCATACAATCTGGATGTAACAGGAACGGTTCAGTTTCTTTACAATGCCAATTACATCAGATTCACGGGAAATCAGCTTATTCCGTCCCCAGGTTCTGTTCTTTTGGGTTACAGTAGTAATATGTGGGCCCAGATATGGGCAACGCAGGCTTTTTTTACTTATCAGCCAACGATCATTTCAGATATAACAGTAAAAAGCAATATTCAGGACATTACAGGCATGAGTATGAGACTTAAGGCATTGCGTCCGGTAAAGTATGAGTTAATTTCTTCGGTGGGGAATACGGATACTACCAGTTACAGGGAGCAACAGTATGGTTTCATAGCACAGGAAATAATGAATACCTTTCCAGAAATAGTTGTACCGATGGGCGATAAGAAATACGGGATACGGTACGGGGAACTGATACCGGTACTTGTGCAGGCAATGAAAGAACAACAGGCCGAAATAGAGAATCTTAAATCGGAGTTGGAAGCATTGAAGATGAAAATAAAGTAAATGTGTAATATTATGAGAATTCGATTAGTGATTTTGTTTGGGTTAATGTATTTTCTCCCGGGCAGGTTGCAGGCGCAGACGACGTTTACATTTAATTATGATTCATCAGGTAACCGGACAGAACGTTGTTTCATCCCAATGCGAAAGAGCGCACAAATTTCCGATATTACGGGGGCGACAGGAACACAGGAACAGAAAGAGGAGATCAGGGAGAAAATTGGTAAAAATGAAATCAGAATTTATCCCAACCCCACAGGAGGGTTCCTGCATATAGAAATACCCGGGGAGAAAGAGAATAATATCAGCATAAGGTTATACGATATGAAGGGAAGAACAATCAAAGAAATGCAAGTAACGGATGAGAACATCCTGCTTGATCTGAATAGCCTGCCTGCAGGTATCTATATTTTGAGTATCATGGTAGGAGAGAAGAGGAAAGACTGGAAAATTTTAAAGGATTAAGAGAAAAAAGTAAAAGACACAAAAAATAAGGAATTACATGAACATCAGGTTGTTGATTTTAATTCTTGCCATTATTTGTCCGATATTATTACCGGCCCAGGAATTTGACCTTGTTCTTTCGGTTGCCGAGAGCGGGAATCAGACACATGTTGCCCGCAATACCATTTTACTTGCCCCCGGGTATTCGTATACGCCAAATGGAGGGAGCATGACGGCTAAGATAGAAAATCCTGTAGTCAATGGTAGTATTGCATATAATTCAATAACCGATCCGGAGAACCGAAGCCTGAATACATCTTATCTTGTTGGTTCGACAAATGGGACAATCAACGTAAATGCCATGGGAGGAGCAAGCTATACGGTTCCGCTGGATTTGCCGCCGGGAGTAAACGGTCTTGCTCCCCAGCTGTCCCTGGTTTACTCGTCAGGCAGTGGCAGCGGGCTGGCTGGTTATGGATGGCAACTTGGAGGAATCTCGGTAATTAGCCGTTGCGGCAGGAATTTTTACAATGATGGTACGTTAAGTGATATAGAACTGAATTATAACGACCGGTATACTATGGACGGGCAGAGGCTGATTACTACTTCCGGGGATTATGGAAGGGAGAATACGACCTACCAGACGGAAAACGATGTTTTTACAAGGGTCGTATCTGAATATAGCCTTGGGAACGGGCCGCAAAAATTTTATGCACAAACAAAAAACGGGCTGAAATATCTTTACGGGTATGATGAAGACGGCAGGCAAAAAGTGGAAGGTTATGATGAAGTAATTAGCTGGTATGTAACGGAAGTGTCTGACTTATACGGGAATGTGATAAACTATTCCTATCTCAGGGACAATAACATGGTATATCCTGGAGAAATAACCTACGGGCCTAACACAATTACATTTTATTACAAGGAACGCTACGATATCCTTACAAGTTTTTTCAAGGGGAAAAAGATCGTTCAGCGGTTGCTGCTGGACAGGATTGAAATAAAATACAACGGAAACATAATAAAGAAATATGAACTAAAGTACAACAGTTTAAACGACACCTACAATAAATACTCCCTTTTGAATGAGATAGTGGAATACGGGATAAACGACAGCCGGCTGAATTCCATGGTATTCAGCTACACAACGCCGGCTACCGTAGCGATGGCGCAGAGTATCTATGATCAGAATCATGCGTATGTTTCATATGAGTCCAAGCTCGTGGCAGGTGATTATAACGGGGACGGGAAAACCGACTTTTTGTGTATCCCAATACCCGGAAAAGCAACATGGAGTGGGGTAAGAGTGTGTTACGGGGATGGCAATGATCATTTTAACAATGTGTGGAGCAATAGCAACATAAATATGGACTATGACCATATAGACGACATCCGCTCCATTGATCTGAATGCAGACGGGATAGATGACATTCTTATTGAATACGTATTAAATGATGTTTCGTATTTTAAAGAAATGATATCGTATGGCACAGGGATGTTAGAGCCTGGATATTTTTATAATAATGCTGCCAGAAATTCAATGAATGGAAAAAAATACCGTATGTACCTGCTTCAGGAGAAGGATAATGAATCAACGGGAAATGATTTTAACGGAGATGGTATTCAGGATGTTTTTATACACGACCAGGCAGGGAACTGGATAATTTTTTCTTACGGTAATTCAGAGGGGGTGCTTACATACCATGTTAAAAACATGCTAGGAACAGGAACCATATCAAACCTTGGGGAATATGTGTTTAGTGATGATTTCAACGGAGACGGGAAGGCTGAAATATGGAGTGTGGAGAGTTCGGGATTCAGGATATTTTCGTTAGTGGGAAGTTCATTGGTGCAAATCTATTCCCAGACCTGGCTTACAAAGGATCACCATTACAGGCTTGGAGATTTCAACGGTGACGGGAAAACGGATATTTTTCTGTATGGATACAAAACATATGACTGGACACAATGGCAGATAAAACTTTCCACCGGGACTGATTTTGAAACGGTGTATATGGCGCAAAAGAAGGCGAATCTGAAGGATGATTATGTGCGCCTTGGGGATTTTAACGGGGATGGGAATACGGATATCATGGCATCATGCAAAACGAATAATTATACTTACTTTTATATCAGCAGGTACAAGGGGACAGAATTTTATACGGAAACGATACCGAATTATCCGGTTGCCACGCACCAGTATTTTCTTGCTGATTATAACGGCGACGGAAGAACGGATTTTGTGTGTACTGACGGCGAATCACCGTGGTGGAGAGGATATCAGTTATACAAATCGCCGGGAACCACTGCTGTTTTAATGGAAAAAACAGCCACCAGCCTGAATCAACTAACAAAAATACAATATGAAAAGATGTCCCAGCCCGCATCCTGTTACACCAAGGGAAGTGCGGCGGCGTTTCCTGTAACTGATTTTCAGGGGCCACTGAGTGTTGTGAAAAGGGTCATAACTGAAAACGGAAACGGAGGGAAGGATACGGTTGATTATGCATATGAAGGAGCTAAAATACACCGGCAGGGGAAAGGATTTCTTTGTTATGCAAAGACCACGCTTATAAACCGGACCGCTGGAATTAAAACGGAAACCAACAGCACATACCATAACACCTTTTTTTATCCGCAGGCTGTTTCGGTTGTTAACCGGCTTATCAGCGGTGCAAATATAGAAACTACAACCAGTGCTTGGGCAGAAATAGTACTGGACGCAGCCAGGAAAAGGATTTTTCCTTACGTATCTTCTGCCACGCAAAACAATTCGCTTACAGGCCATAGTATTACCACCACATTTGAGTATGATACGTACGGTAATCCGGTTACGATAACCAAGACATACAACAACCAGACAAGCGAAACAACAGCAAATACGTACACAAATACCATATCAAACACCGATTGGCTATTGGGCAGGCTTAGCCAGTCAGTAACCACCTATACCCGATCGGAAGAAACACCGGTTACCCGTACGGTGAGTTATACGTATTTTACGGATGGGATCCTGAAACCTGATTTTATAAAATATTATGAGAATACCTCTTACTATTACTACAGGAATCATGATTATGACAGCCATGGGAATCTGATTCAGTTGTATGAATATGGAACCGGAGTGGGCGGCAGGCAGACAAAGTACACGTATGAAACCAACGGGATACGAGTAAAAACCGTTACGGATCCTCAGGGTCACACAACTACCATGAATTATGATACATATGGCCGTCTGGCATCAGAGGTTGATTATCTTGGTAATACAACAGCATATACATACGATAATCTGGGACGGGCTGAAAGCAAAACCCAACCCGACGGGTATGCTTCCACAACCACATACCACTGGGGACTCACGGGCGGGCCTGCCAATGCCTGTTACTATGTTCAAACTGCAGGGAATGACGGTTCTCTTTCAAAAACATGGTACGACAAAACCTTAAGGGAAATTCGTAAAGATGTAAAAGGGTTTTTCGGGTCAATGATATGTACCAGTAGTGAATACAATGCAAAGGGACAGCTTTACAGGGTTTCAGACCCTTATTATGCCGGAGGAAACGTTGTGTGGGCAGAAACCTATACTTATGATACCTATGGCCGAACGCTGAGTATAACCCGTAATACCGGCAGAAATACATCCTATGCTTACTCGGGAGGTACCGTAACGGAAACCACGGCAGGGAAGACTTACTCCAAAACTTACGGAGCTGATGGTTTAATAGTATCGGCCACCGATAACGGAGGTACCATTACCTATTCGTATTATGCGGATGGAAAAATAAAAGCAATAACAGCTCCGGGAGGAATCATAAGCAGCATGGAATATGATATTGCCGGAAATCGGACGAAAATTTCCGACCCCAGTGCAGGTACAATAACATACACCTACAATTCATTCGGGCAGGTAAGAACCATGACCAATGCCCGCGGGCAGACAACCACATACAATTATTATGTTGACGGACGGCCATCAGGCACAGTTACCCCGGAAGGCACTATTAGTTACACTTACAATGCCAACAAACAGCTCATGGCAGTTTCATCACCGGGAGGTTTCAGCCGGAGCATGGTATATGACAGCCTAGAAAGGGTTGTTTCCATAACCGAAAACATTCCGGGTTCTGCCCCATTAACCACATTGTACACTTACGACAACAAAGGAAGATTAAAAACAAAAACACACCCTTCAGGCATTAAGGAAACACTCAGTTACAATAATTACGGGTATTTGAACAGCATAAGTGTACCCAATGCAGGGAATGTTTATGAAATAACCGGGTTGAATGCGCGGCTTCAGAAGACCTCAGCAAAGTACAATACAGTGCTTTCTGCTTCTTATGGTTATGACCAGTATGGCTTCCCGTCTTCTTCAGTGGTATCAATTTACGATTATGTTTATTTCCAGAAATTCCAGTATTCCTTTGATCCGTGTACCGGGAACCTTCAGTGGAGGAAAGATCTGCTGAAAAATTTAACGGAAAGCTTTACATACGATAACCTCGACAGGCTCACCCAGGTGAATGGTCCTTCTCCTCTGGCCATGTCCTATGCTGCAAACGGAAATCTCATGGAAAAGACCGATGTGTCATCTCTGGTATTCTCATACAACATCCCCTCCAAACCCTATGCCCTTGGTTCTGTTACTTCCACAACAGGTGCTATCCCGGCTGTAAATCAGACAATAACCTACACCTCGTTTCAGAAAACAAAAACTATCAGCGAAGACAGCACGGAGGCTTTGTTTGTATATGATTGCGACGGGGAACGGGCCCGCATGGTTATAAAGCAGAACGGCAATATTGTGCTTACCCGCTGGTATTCGGGCAGCAGTTACATCAAAGAAGTCACAGGAACTGACACCACACAATATACCTTTTTAGGGGGCGACGCCTACAATGCACCGGTGCTGGCCGTGAAGCGCAACGGAAGCATAACATACTATGCCCTGCTGCGCGATTACCTGGGGAGCATAACGCAGATTCTAAATACAGCCAATTACCTTGTTTCCGAATACAGTTTTGATGCCTGGGGCCGGAGGCGCAATCCTTCCGACTGGAGTTACAACCTGGCAGGCCAGCCCCCTCTGATGGCCGGCCGGGGATATACAGGCCATGAAGAACTTCCGTGGTTCAATCTGATAAACATGAATGGCCGGTTATATGACCCACTGGTTGCAAGGTTCCTCAGCCCCGACAATTATGTCCAGGCACCCGACTTTACGCAGAATTTTAACAGGTATACGTATTGCCTCAATAACCCGCTGGTGTACGTTGACCCCTCGGGTGAGTTTATTTTTATTATTCCAAACATTAGCTGGAGTAAGAAAGGAGGGCTGAGCATTGGTATTTCCTTCGTATTCGGCATACCCAGTGGTGCAAGTGTACAATTCGGGGGTGGGTATAATTTTAAATCTCATGACGTTTATGGTTATGCTGGTGTCACCTTTGCTTTCAATACTATTTACACTTCAATTTCTTCTCAAATCGGTTGGAGTGCGGGGTATACCGCAGGTGCTTCAATTTTCTCGGGATTCCCAGTGAGTTCGAATTTCCTTACAGCCGGGGCCAACTACAACATTACCCATAACAGCTGGAGCGGGAACATTTCAGCCTGGGAGGTAAGTAAAAAAGGCTGGAGTTTTAACCCGAGCGTATCGGCTATGGTTTTCCCGGAACGTACAACAAACTTTGTAAGAGGTCAAGGGTTTAGAAGTAACAATAGCGTGTTAAGCCGATTTGTGGCTGCCGGGAATCAGCAAGGTGCTTTGGACTATTTTGGGTTTGAAGGAAATTATGTAGATGAAGATGGTGTTAGTTCTTTTTATTTTGATAAAAAAGACCCATCTAAATATGGAATTAGATATAGACGGGGATCTTTTGAATCTTTTGAATCTCTTTATAGTTCTTTTATAAAAGAATCTTTTCATATGCAAAGATATGAACAGGGTGGTTTTGATTTAGGAAATTCAGGAGTGTTTAGTGTTGACAGATGGCCAGAGGAGAGACAAGGCATAATTCGGCAGTATAAAACACAGGGCTTACACAGAGATAGAACCAACTTTCTAAAATCTATTGGTAATGCTGAGGGCATGATAAATTCGTATAATTTGTATGGTGATTATAATCCATCTTATATGTACCAACCCTATGCTAATCATTGGTGGCATTTCATATATAAAATTCCAAGACTATGGTAAAATTATTAATAGTTGTCGTATTTGCTGTTTATTCCAACTGCGGGTATTGCCAGCAGGACAGCATTCAAGAGATGGGCTATCCTTTTGAGGAGGTGCCTAAGTTTAATGGAGATATAAGGCTTTTTGTTCAGAAAAGCATTGTTTATCCAATATCAGCGATTGCAGATTCGATAGAGGGAAAGGTATTTGTAAAGTATTTGGTAGATACGTCAGGTTTTACAACAGGACATGTAATAGAAAAAGGGATCAGGGATGACTTAAATAACGAAGCGATTAGGGTTGCAAGGTTAATTAAGTATGATAGCCCAGCAAAATTAAGGGGTAAATCTGTTTTATTTTATTACACATTGCCAATTGAGTTTAAACTACCAAGCAAAGACGTCAGTTCCAATCATGCACTAACCAAGAAAAAATGTAAGAAATAATTTTGGTAATTGTTGATTTTGTAAACCATGGAGAGTTATTATTTACAAAATACTTAAAAAATGGTACTAAAAAATTAATTTCTTTTGATTGTCCTTCTAGCCATGCTTTTTTCTTGCAACCTTGAAAAGAAGCTGGTAACGACAACGGGAAAAAACGAATCGATTGGTTTTAATGAGTATATCCTAATAAATGGAAAAACAGTTGAAATACTTTTTTTCCTGAATAAGGACTTTCATTTGACTTATGACAAGGATACCTCTCATTGTGGTGATTATAAGCTAGAAAACCTACATGTCAACTACCAGAAGGATACAAATAACATTCATGTGTATTTTGATTGGGTTGAACTTAGAACCTGTAATACGAAAACATACGAAACAAAGACTATATCTGCACGATGGAATGACTATCACAATTTTAACGAATCAACCATTGAGATAGTATTTGATCTTGTATTACCTGACCATAAAGAAACCAGTAGGAAATACCGATGTTTATACAAAGAGTCCAATAACAAAATTGTAACGATTGAACCATTTTTTGAACGAGCAGTTGATTTAGGTAGTTAATTCGTGGCATATGTTCAGTTTATTCTTGCAAGTTTAGCTGGTATATTATACAATTTTTTCTACCTTCGATCAAGGTTCTTTGAAAACAGCTAAAGCCACCGGACTTGTGAATTTAGCACATTTAGCAAAACTCAGGCAGGAATGGGAGGTTGGTCGCCTTTTTCGCAGTAAGCAGTAAACCGTTTGTTGGCCGGTTCCTCAGCCCCGACA
>JAAYUG010000031.1 GCA_012517825.1 Bacteroidales bacterium
CCAAACAACTGCTGCAACGATTCAAAATCCTGAACGAGAAAATACGTTTTTCCCCCTTTGCTATACTGGCGTATAATTCCTTTATCCTTTCCTTGCTCAAAACACCAGCGTGCAATGAGTGCCCTGTTTCGCATATGCGCTTCTTCAATCGGCTTTCCGTATTCCACGCGCACCAGTTGCGTAAAAAGACCGGCCCTGATGTAGGCCATGTATTCAGCCCGCGCCGCATCCTGATGGGGTAAAAGCCCCAGTTCAAGAACTTTCGGATGATACATGAAATACAATGCATACAGGTCTGCCCGTGTTTCTTCTATTACCGAGTGATACTGCATGAGCGCATCCGGCCGCACACCGGGAAGCAATTGCCCTGAACCATGTCCCAGACATTCATGCATGTCGGTATGCAGATTGTCGGCCAGCAATCCATACTTTTTTATCAGTTCAACTTCTTCCTTACTGGAAGCAAATTCTTCCAGAAATCCGTCATGCAGCGAAGCGTAATGATATGCTTCCGTGATGTTGCTCAGTGTCACAGACTTTGAACCATGCTCCTTTCTGATCCAGTCGCTGTTAGGAAGATTGATCCCGATCGGAGTGGCCGGATGGCAATCTCCTCCCAGCATACAAACATGTACCGTTCTGGCTGAAATTCCTGTAACTGCTTTCTTTTTGAAACGGATGTCCACCGGTGAGTGGTCTTCAAACCATTGTGCATGGGCTGCAAGAATTTGTGTCCGCCTGGTTGATTCTTCATCTATTATATAAACCACCGATTCCCATGTTGCTTTAAATCCAAGTGGATCATTGTAGGTTTCAATAAACCCGTTTATAAAATCAACCGGTTGGGAGGTTTCTTTAACCCAGAAAATATTGTACCTGTCAAACATTGCCAGGTCGCCGGAAGTATAAAAATCAACCAGGGTGCGGATAATCTCCTTTTGCTCATAGGATGCAACCTCCATGGCTTTGCTGAGCCAGTAGATGATGCGTACTATGGCTTTGTCATACATGCCTCCCGCTTTCCAGAAACATTCCTTTAATTGCCCGTTTTCTTTGACCAGTTTGCTGTTTAGGCCTACTGATACTGGACGTTCTCCCGCCTGCTCCAGCATGGCCCTGTAAAATGCCAGTGCTTCATTTTCAGTAACATGTTCGTAAAAGTTAACGGCCGAATGAAGCAGTTTGTCCCGGTCAGGCGAGAAATCAACCTTTTTGGGAAGCACTTCCGGGCGGAACAGCAAGGGAAGTAATGTTTTCAACAGATTTTCAGGCTGGACCGGGATTAATGACACATCGCTTTCCTCGAGCAGATTCCGGAAATACTCTTCTGAAAATCCCGGCTGAAGTTTGTCATTGGAATAATGGTGGTAAATGCCATTGGCAAACCATATTCTTTTCAAATACGTTTCAAATTGCCTGAAATCATCTGAATCTCTCTTTCCCCTGAAAGTCTTGTAGATCGTTTCCAGTGTATGTCGTATCAGCAGATTGAATTTGCCATTCTGGTCATAGATGATATCCCGGCCGCTAAGAGCAGCACGGGAAAGAAAATACAGCAGTTTTTTTGTCTGCAGAGGCAGTTCTTCAAAACCATCAACGCGGTAACGAAGTATTCTTACATCGGCAAACTGCTCAAGAGGCCTGTAAAAATCATCTTCCCTCCTCATAATAAAGATACTTTTCCTGCAAAGCTAATGTTTGATTTGATCAAAACCGGCCGGAAGAAGAAAAATATCAACTGAACTTTTTACCTTTGAAATCACTATTGATTATGGAAACAGTCTATCTTAACGGAAAATACCTTTCTTCTGCAGAGGCTCTGATTTCTCCGAACGACAGGGGTTTTCTCTTTGCCGACGGTGTATATGAAGTTATGCGCTGGTACGGAAGCGGATTTCTTGCCGGGCACTTGCATCTGAAACGGCTGAAACGAAGCCTGCATGAGATTCGCCTTTTTTCTGCCGAAGCCGATAATTTTCTTTCGATTGGCAGGGAACTGATCCGAAGAAACAACCTGGATGGACAGCAGGCTCTGGTGTATTTTCAGATTACCCGTGGTACCGCTCCGCGCACCCATCAGTTTCCCTTGCCTCCCGTTGCACCAACATGTTATGCATTTGCAAAAGCAGTCGTCCCTGACCAGGATACCGGCGCATCGGGGGTAAATGTCGGATTGGTCAATGATATACGATGGAGCAGATGTGATATAAAATCCATTGCTCTCTTGCCCAATATCCTTGCATACCAGGAAGCCGTTGAAAAGGGATACTATGAAAACCTTTTTGTTCGCAACGGCATTATTACCGAAGCTACCCACTCCAATATTTTTTTTGTTCGTGGCGGAAAGGTACTGACCCATCCTGAATCAGTCTACATTCTTTCCGGAATAACAAGAACCCTGACACTTGACTTATGCCGGATGCTCGGAATCACTGTGGAGGAAAGAGCTTTAAGTTCCGATGAACTGCCGTATATTGAAGAGGCCTTTCTTACCAGCACTTCAGCGGAAGTATTGCCTGTTACGCACCTGGAAGGTGTTCCTGTTGGCTCAGGCGGGCCCGGCCCGGTTACCCTCACCTTGCAGAGCGCTTTTAGGGAAATGGTGGAAAAGGAAATCCGGCCTGAATAATTTTTTTCCAGATTCTCTAATTTAACATCTTTATAACCAAGAAATAGTAACGGCAATGACAACACAAAAACCTTTCAGGATTTTTCTCTCCTTAAAAAGATTTGCTTTATTTACAGTGTTTTTATCACTGATGACACCTTCAAGATCGCAGGATTCCATTTATCTCTGGACTCAGGGTGCTCCGGGCGCTCTCGGCGACAAACCCGAAGATAAACCCTGTCTGTTTATCTACCGTGCCCCTGCGGAATTGGCCAGCGGAGCGGCTGTGATTATCTGTCCGGGCGGAGGATATGTCGGGCTTTCCATGGATCATGAAGGAAAACAGATAGCACAATGGTTTAACCGGCATGGCGTCACCGCCTTTGTGCTCCGGTACCGCCTCAGCAGATGGGATTTTAAAAAGTACATGCATCCCATTCAGATGATGGATGGCCTTAGGGCCGTGAGGCTCGTGCGTTACAATGCCGAAACGTTCGGAATTGATCCGCACCGGATAGGGATTATGGGCTTTTCGGCAGGGGGGCATCTTGCTTCGACGGTTGGAACACATTTCGACGGCGGGGATCCTAAAGCCCCTGACCCTGTTGACCGGACAAGCTCACGGCCCGATTTTATGATCCTCGGATATCCGGTTATCAGTTTTACCACAGAATACACCCACAGAGGTTCCCGTGAACATTTAATCGGAAAAGACCTGAATCCTGAACTTGCCCGCTACCTGAGCAATGAGCTTCAGGTAACAACCCTTACTCCACCGACCTTTCTGTTCCATACCGATGAAGACGACGGCGTACCTCCTGAAAACAGTGTACTTTTTTACCTCGCACTTCGGAAAGCCAATGTACCTGCCGAGTTACATATTTACCAGAAAGGAAAACATGGCGTAGGATTTGCCCCGAATGACCCGGTGCTTTCTACCTGGGCTGACCGGCTGGCCGACTGGATGAAGATAAACGGATGGATGAAATAAAAAGGAATCAGAATGTATTTTCAAAAAGCTTCTGAAGGACAAAATCAATTCTGGCGATATGCCGTAACAGTTCTTCTTGTCATTGTTTTTTCCCAGGTCCTCGGATCCATTCCCATCTTACTGGCTTTCCTGTTCAGAGGGTTTTCGGCCGCTGGTCCTCCAGCAACTGCTAATCCCCTCGACTTTGCTTCCTGGGGTATCAACCCGAACGTCGGACTTCTTTTGATCATCTTCCCCTTTGCGATGGGTTTGATTGGTTTATGGACCGGCATACGTTTTATTCATAACAAACCATTTAAGGCGGTACTGACCGGTTACGAAAATGTAAGGGTGAACAGGATTTTACAGGGGTTCCTTCTCTGGTTCCTTTTAATGGGTGTTTCATTGATTGTCCATCTGCTCATTGAGAAGGAGAGCTTTGTATTGCAATTCAGCCCGGTGCTCTTTTTACAGCTTATACTGGTTGCCTTTTTGTTTCTCCCGTTGCAAACCAGTTTTGAGGAAATCCTTTTCCGGGGCTATTTCATGCAGGGCTTTGGATTGTTGTTCCGCAACCGGTGGCTTCCCCTGTTGGTTACATCTTTGATATTCGGACTGCTGCATTTTTTTAATCCTGAAGTAAAGGAGTTTGGTTTCTGGCTCACCATGCCGCAATATATAGGATGGGGATTGTTTCTGGGTCTGCTGGTGGTTCTTGACGGCGGACTGGAACTTCCGCTTGGCATCCATGCGGCTAACAATATTTTTATTTCGCTGTTCGTAACCCACAAAAGTTCGGCATTGCAGACGCCCTCCCTGTTCAGGGTCACAAGCATTAATCCGGCATATGACATGGTTGAATTTTTTCTGATGACTGTTCTTTTCCTCATTCTTGCCCAGTGGTTGTACCGATGGAATTCATGGAAGAAACTGACAGGAAGTATTTGAATTAATCCGGTATATTTTATTGGAAACTTCTCCTTCACTTGCATTTTTAAAATTTGTTTTTACATTTGCTACCGGATAATGATAAAATTATGCGATACATTTTTGCAGTTGCTTACTGGTGGTGCTGGCGTCCTTTCAGGAATGCGGTTGTAAGCAATATGCCCTGATTTTTATACGATAAGAAATAATAGCGGAGGCAGGTTGTTTACAACCTGCCTCTGTTTTTGTATAACCTTTTAAAAGAAAAAAGAAGATGAGCAAGTTCAGAAAAATTAATCTCGACGAAAGGCAAATGCCCGACAAATGGTATAACATTATGGCCGATATGCCCAACAAACCCCTTCCCATGTTGCATCCGGCCACCAAGCAACCTGTGAAGCTTGAAGACATGACCCCGCTCTTCCCTGTGGAATTGTTGAAACAGGAAATGAGTACCGAGCGATGGATTGAAATCCCTGAAGAAGTGCAGGATATCTACAAGGTCTGGCGGCCTACTCCCCTTCACCGTGCTATGAACCTCGAAAAGGCCCTCGATACTCCGGCTAAAATTTATTTCAAGAATGAAAGTGTGAGTCCGGCCGGTTCACACAAACCCAATACCGCTGTAGCCCAGGCCTATTATAATTACAAGGAAGGAGTGAAGAGACTGACAACTGAAACCGGAGCCGGACAGTGGGGGAGTGCCCTGGCGTATGCCTGCGATATTTTTGGCCTTGAACTTCAGGTATTTATGGTACGGATAAGCTACGAACAAAAACCATATCGTAAAATGATGATGAATACCTGGAACGCCAATGTGGTACCTTCTCCCAGTCCGCTTACCGAAGCCGGCCGTAAAATCCTGGCCGAACATCCTGACTCTCCCGGATCACTCGGTATTGCCATCTCCGAAGCAGTAGAGATGGCGGTCAAAGACCCTGATACACGCTATTCACTGGGATCTGTCCTGAATCACGTTCTGCTCCATCAGACCATTATCGGCCAGGA
Source organism: Bacteroidales bacterium (assembly GCA_012517825.1). Classification (NCBI taxonomy): domain Bacteria; kingdom Pseudomonadati; phylum Bacteroidota; class Bacteroidia; order Bacteroidales; species Bacteroidales bacterium. The sequence goes on from JAAYUG010000031.1 coordinate 5,514, forward strand.
AGCTATCAAACAGATGGAAATTGCCGGCGATTTTCCTGACGTGGTTATTGGATGCTTTGGCGGTGGTTCCAATTTTGCCGGAATTTCCTTCCCTTTCCTGCGCCTGAAGCTCACGGAAGGGAAAAAAATACGGGCTGTTGCCGTAGAACCGGCCTCCTGTCCCAAACTTACCCGCGGTACGTTTACTTACGACTTCGGGGATACTGTCGGTATGACCCCTCTGATCCCCATGTACACCCTCGGCCATAATTTCATTCCGGCCAAAATCCATGCCGGCGGTTTGCGTTATCATGGCGCCGGAGCCATTGTGAGCCAGCTTCTGAAAGACCAGATTATTGAGGCAATAGCAATACCCCAGCTGGAAACTTTTGAGGCCGGAGTTCTATTTGCCCGGACCGAAGGGATCATTCCTGCACCCGAAAGCACCCATGCCATTGCTGCAGCCATCCGGGAAGCCAAAAAGGCTAAAGAAGAAGGTGTTTCCAGAACGATTCTTTTCAATCTGTCAGGTCACGGAATCATTGACCTTGCGGCCTA
>JAAYUG010000032.1 GCA_012517825.1 Bacteroidales bacterium
ACCTTCCGCCCACATAGAAATTTTCTTCCTTCCCGAAGCGGTACAATGCCTCAGCAGCAATCTGGTTAAACCGGAATTCTTTTGAGGTGGGATATAAACCGGTGGCATTTTCAAAAGTTCCAAAGAATTCAAACCCATAAAAATTATTCATCAAATTTCAATGTGTTGATTTACTGATTGTTCATGAGAAACATGGCAGTTTTACCAGTTCCACATTGTTCCGTCGTCTCTCCGGTTAACGGGCAGGTAAGCAGGTTTGTAGGGATATTTGCCGGCCAGTTCACGGTTTATTTCCACTCCCAGGCCGGGAGCATCGCCGGGTTGCATGTATCCGTCCTTAAAGGTATATGCATGAGGAAAAACTTCATCAACAAGAGGTTCATGTGGCATGTACTCCTGAATGCCAAAATTGTGGAGCGAAAGATCGAGGTGAAGCGAGGCGGCCATGGTGACGGGCGAAAGATCGGTGGCGCCATGAAATCCTGTGCGCACATTGTATATTTCTGCCAAATGGGCTGTTTTGAGAATGTGGGTTATTCCCCCTCCATGCAGAACCGTCATACGGAGGTAATCAATCAGTTGTTCGGTAATTAGCAGGTGGCAATCGTACACCGAACTGAATATTTCACCGACGGCAATGGGTGTGGTAGTGTGCTGGCGCAGAAGCCGGAAAGATTCCTGAAGTTCTTCCGAAACAGGATCTTCCAGCCAGAACAGATGATAAGGTTCCAGTTCCCTGGCCAGCCGTGCCGCTTCAATGGGGCTCAGCCGGTGATGGGCATCATGCAGAAGCAAAAGTTCTTCCCCAAACTTCTTCCTTACCATTTCAAAAAGACGGGGCACAAAGGAAAGGTATTTTTCCGTATTCCATTCATATTCGTGAGGAAGTCCTGGCGCTGCCGGTTCGTATTTTTCTCCTTTTTTTGCCACGCCATAGGTCCCGCTCATGCCGGGAATCCCCGACTGTACCCTGATGGCTTTGTATCCCTGTTCGATGTGCTTTTCCACCTCTTCCAGCGTAAGATGAGGGTCAATTCCATTGGCATGGCAGTACACCAGTACCCTTTCACGGCTTTTGCCTCCGAGAAGCTGGTAGAGAGGAACATTCAGGGCTTTGGCTTTCAGGTCCCAGAGAGCCATGTCAACAGCGGCTATCGCTGTCATGGTAACCGGTCCGCGTTTCCAGTATGCCCCTTTATACAGATACTGCCAGATGTCTTCTGTGTTGAAGACGTTTCGGCCGGTAATACATGGAATTACATGTTCCTCAAGATAGGAAACCACGGCCATTTCTCTTCCGTTGAGCGTGGCATCGCCCAGTCCGTAAATACCCTGGTCGCTGTGAACAACAAGCGTAACAAAATTCCGTGTAGGGGAACACACAATTACTTCAGCACGAGTAATTTTCATAAGCTTTAATTAAAATCCGATTGAATTGCCACCGTCAACACAGAGAATTGTCCCTGTCAGATAAGAGGCTTCGTCGGAAGCGAGGAAAAAAGCGGCATTAGCCACATCGTCAGGTAACCCGAGTTTTCCCATCGGAGTTCTTGACAGCACTTTACGCTCTCTTTCCGGGTCATTCCTGAAAGCATTTTCTGACATGGAAGTTTTGATAAAACCGGGAGCTATACAATTAACCCGGATCCCGTGAGGCGATAGTTCTACTGCCATGGCACGCGTCATTCCTTCCACTGCCGATTTGGCCGCCGTATAGGCAATTACTTCGGGTATGCCGTACCTTGCTGCCATGGAACTGATATTTATGATAGATCCTGATTTCTGTCGGATCATTATCCTGGCAACTTCGCGCGAAAGGGCAAAGACAACTGTTTCGTTGGTATGAATCACCTTCATAAATTCTTCATCTGTTACTTTCAGAAGCGGCTTTTTCAGGTGGACCCCTGCATTATTGATCAGTACATCGATTTTTCCGAACCGTTCAACGATTTCTTTTACCAGGCCAGGCAATTTGTTGAGTTCTGTCAGGTCGCACAGAATGCTTTCGGCGCCCGTACCAAGTTCCTTTATTGCAGCAGCAGCTTTGGTCTTGTTTCTGTCAACTATGACCGTTCTGTACTGGTTTTTAATAAATTTGCCGGCCATAGCAAAGCCTAACCCTGTGGCTCCTCCGGTAATTACGACGACTTTCCTGTTGTTGGTTTCCATAGAATTTTCCCATTAATTGCCCGGTACATAAAAAAAACGAAGGTTTTGATAGTATTCTAGCGGATGATCCGGCGGAGGGCAAAAGGCAGGCAGCGGCTGTTTTGAAAAAGTCTGAAAATAAAGAATGCAGGCGTCGCGCCACCACATAGCCTCCTGAACCTGAATCTCGAGAAGCATCTTCACTGCCGTAAAACGTTCCCGGTCAACATATTTTTCAACCGAATCCCATGTTTTCTGCATCTGTTTCACGGCATCAACTCCCCGGCAATACCTGAAACAAAGTTCTTCCCAGAGAGTTCGGCCGGAGACCATCTTTTTATTCCAGGGAACATGGTGAAACCAGAGCAGGTATTGTTCGGGACAACGGTCAGGATCAGCAAATTCCTCCCGGAGAGGGGAATGGTACTGACTTACTGCATTGCTGCCTGTGGGGCTTCTGTCAAAGCCCAGACCGACAGAATCAGCTCTGTGGTAATACACTGAGGTCCAGTCATCCCTGGGTGCGTCCTTTATCCATGGGGCCGGCCCGTAATGATGGCTATATCCCATCATATGATGCAAGCCGAGGGGCGTCATATAATCCACAACCGCTTCGCGGGAAGCAAGCATCATTTTCCTAACAGGTTCAACAAATCCTGGCTTGCTTGAAAACGTCATACGCAGCCATTCTTCAGCCACTGTTTCCGAAGCTATGCGGGGGTTCCAGGCAAAACGACCATAAGCGTACCAGTTGGCCTGTGCAAAAGGATGACCGCACCAGTTGATATCGGTTCCTGTGTTGGCCACACCGGCTATGCCAGTAAGCTGTTGGTGGCCGCATTTCCCTTCAAGTATGTCAGCAACAGTAGATCCTTTGCCGCAGGCATACGTTTCTGAACTGAGAACCTCCTCGAAAAGTGGCCCCAGAAATACCAGATGAGTCCCCTGCCCAAGATATTCCTGGGTTATCTGAAATTCCATCATCAGTGAGGAATTGGGCATGGCCCCGAAAAGCGGATGAAACGGTTCGCGCGGCTGAAAATCAATCGGTCCGTTCTTTACCTGCACCAGCACGTTCTTTCGGAATGTGCTGTCCAGCGGCCTGAATTCATTGAATGCCTGTTTGGCCCTGTCGTCTTTATTCCTGTTATCGTAAACAAAAGCCCTCCATATAACCACCCCTCCATAAGGCGCCAAAACATCAGCCAGCATATTGGCTCCGTCGGCATGCGTGCGGCCGTAGTCCTGGGGACCGGGCTGACCCTCCGAACTTGCCTTCACTAGAAAGCCGCCGAAGTCGGGAATCAGACGATAGATTTCATCTGCTTTCAGCTTCCACCAGTTCCGCACTTCAGGATCCAGCGGATCGGCGATCGGCAGCTTTCCCATTTCAACAGGAGCACTGAATCTGACCGAAAGATATACTCTGATTCCGTAGGGACGAAAAACATCGGCCAGGGCTTTTACCTTCAGCAAATATTGAGGGGTAAGAAATATGTTGTTCGCATTGACATTGTTCAGAATCGTCCCATTGATGCCAATGGAAGCATTCGCACGGGCATAATCAATGTACCGCTGATCAATATAGCCAGGAAGCCTGTGCCAGTCCCACAAAGAAAAACCTGCATAGCCCCGCTCAACGCGGCGGTCGGGATTGTCCCAATGGTTCAGCACCCGTAACTGAAGGGCGGGTATGGATACAATATTTAGTAGCGAAATATCCTGGCGGGTCTGCAGAAGCCGCAGAAAGTGAAAAACTCCGTACAGGACCCCTGTCTCTGTATTGGCCGCAATCAGAATGCACTTTTTCCTGTTCACCCGCCGGGTTTGTATCAGGTATCCCTCCCTCCCAAGCGATTCGGCAATATAAGCAGGAACCTGGCGGCTAATGTCAGGATTCGAATCAAATGTACCGGCAAGTATTGCTCCGCTTTTGCTTACCCTGTCAAATGAAGGGATCGCAATGCCAAGCATCCCCGATAATCCCACTTCCAGTTCTTCGAAAGCAACCCTGCCTGTTTCCGAAGTCCGATGAAAAACAATATATCGGACAACCGAAGCATAGTGCTTTCTCACCAAAGGGTCTTCAATACAGTTATACCGCAACCAGAGCCGGTAACCACTTTCAGCTTTTGCCCGGAACGAGACCAGCAGAGAAATACTGACAAGAAAAAGCAGAAAGCCCTGCCAGCATTTCGTTTTATAAAATTGATTCCCTGTATCAGAAAGAACTTCCATGTTGTTTTTCTTGTCCGCCCCAAAAATATGCAATATCCGGAAGTTTTGCAACCGATTGCAGTGAGTGTTCTTATTTTTTCCCCATTTATACGTTTTTTTTCATGGTTGTTAATATTTTTATATTTGCAATTGATTGCATTAATAAAAATATTTCATATCTTTACTTTGACCCGTTTGATACCATTGCACCGGGTAAGTGCATTTAGGTTAGTTTTAGTTAGGTTGGATAGGTTGACTATGGTTGGTAAAGCTGTCTGATGTATTTCAGACAGCTTTTTTAATTCTTTCTGAATTCCGCCACATATCCTCCTCCGGGGGCAAAGGGTATTTCCAGGGTGTGGCGGCAGGTAACCGTTTGTGTTATGACCTTGTAATCACCCGCATGCCGGTGGGCATTGGCCCCGTCCTGAAAAATACGGGCTGTATAATTCCCTTCCCCGAGGAAAGAAAGATCAATTGACAGGGTTCTTGCCCTGCTGTTGTTCATACCGCCCAGGTACCAGTCGGTTCCTTTTCTTCGCGCCACAACTGCATATTCATTTACTCTGGCGGCCGGGACGACCGTCTCATCCCAGGTAGTCGGAATATTGGCAATCAGTCGTATGCAGGCATCATCTTTAGCCAGGTCAACCGGGGAACCGGCAATTACCTGAAAAGGAGAGGCATAGACAATATATTTGGCCAGTTCCGCGCATCGGGTGCCCATGGCCATTGGATGAGAACCAACCACACGATACGACTCCCTGGTGGCATTGGGAAGCACCAGGGGCTCATAATCAAACGGGCCCGAAAGCCCTCTGATAAAGGCGATGGCAAGGTTATGTTCAGGGGTTGGCCAGGAGCTCCATTTGTTGTATTCCGATCCCAGCACGGCTTCCCGTGTAAGAACGTTCGGCCACGTGCGCTCAAAACCCGATGAAGGAAATACCCCGTGAAACATCAGTATCAATTTCCGTTTGGCGGCCGAAGCAGCAATTTCTTCCAGTTCGTTCACCGTCAGCTGGTCGTTACGGTTAAAAAAGTCCACCATCAGGCCTGCCGCACCCCACCGCCGGAATGAATCGAGCACTGCCTCCCGGTTCCGGCTTAAAGCAAGGGCTTCGGTCCATAACCATAACCCAACGTGCTTTTCGCGTGCATAGGCAAAAAGTTCCGGCATGTTCATCGCTGGTATGGGGGTCAGAATGTCGCGCATGGCATTCCACTCCGGTTCTATCATGATGTACTCAACGCCATACCGGGAGGCAAAATCAATATAGTACTTGTAGCTCTCGGTATTGTTCCCCGACAAAAAATCAACCCCGTAAAGGATCCCGTCGATGATCCAGTTGTCCATTGCTTTCCCCGGTCTGATCCAGTCAGTTTCCCGGATTTTTTGCGGCGAAGCAAGGCTCCACACCAGGTCGTTGCTCAGTAAAACTCCATCATCAGGAGCAATTATCAGCACCCGCCATGGGAAAGCCCTGGTGCCAGCTGTTCGGGCTATCCACGGATGACGTTTCACCACAGCCCGCACCTGATAAAGGTCGCCTTCAACAACAGTTTGTGCCGGATATGCGGGAAAAACTCCCTTCAACACTCCCTTTCTTCCTGATGCCCCGCTGATGAACATGCCCGGATAATCTGTCACATCCGATTCTGCAATGCCGATCTTTATTCCGTTGGATTTTACAACCAGCGCCGGGGCAGGGCCTACGCTGTCGGGCAGGATATCTTTTGCTGCGTATAGCCTGTAAACAACTTCAAACGAGGTATTCAACCGGTCGTCCCTCGGCCAGTCGGTCATACAGGGAAACCAGACGGAATCTTTTTCACTGCATGCAACCGTCGCTGTTTCATTGCGCACGAACACACTGTCCTTCATGGCAGTATGAAAACGCCAGGCAATTCCTTCGTTATAGGCACGAAAAACAATACCATGCCCTCCTTTGAAATACAGGGTTATTTCGTTGGCTTTGTTTCTTACCAGGCTTTGCTTCTGCGCCACAGCCGGAATAATCGTTTCGTCTATGGTCTTTCGTTCAGCTTTCACAACAGGCGTATGCTTTCCGAGAACAAGCCTCCCCAGGTCAAGGGCAACAGCAGATGGGTGAAGAAGGAGTGTATCGTTGTAAAGAACCCTGTAGCGCAGGGTGGAATCGTTTTCGATTACAATCTGTATTTTCCCGTCCGGCGATTGAAGCCTCCAATCCGAAGGTGCTCGGCCGCTGAAAAAGAACATAACGAATGCCAGGGCAGACAAGAGAAAAAAACGGTTCATAAAAGCATTATTTGTCCTAAAAACCCAAATATAAAAGAAAGTCAGGAAATGTTCCTGAATTTACAGTTGATCCATGCAAAACCACATCTTTATTCAATGGCATGTTTTGCCAGACAAAAACCGAAACGAATTTCATTACTTTTGTGGCCTGAAAAAATCAGATTATGCTACCAAAAATCACTCTTCTGAAAAAAGAAACGGGCAAGGAAAACATGGCCGTTCTGTTTGACCGGAACAAAAAGACGAAATTCCCGTTTCTCAGCAATGCTGAACAAAAATATGCTGACGCCCTTATAGAAAACAAACAGGATATTATCCGGATCAATCAATACAAGCGGCAGGTTTTTCTGCTTCCGGTGGAACAAAAAGAGTCGGAATCACAAACCCTGGAAATGTACCGGCTTGCCGGAGCAAGGCTCCAGTCGGTACTTCAGCAGGAAAAAGCCGACAATGTTCTTGGCTGGCACTGGCACGATAATAAAACTGAACTGCTGGCATTTGCTGAGGGACTTGCTCTTGCTTCCTACCGGTTCCTTAAATACAAGAGCAAACCGGAGGAACAGCAAAACAGGCTTAAAACCATTGCCCTGAAGCATCCCCGTCTGAAGGAAGAGGAAGTTGCCGAATTGAATGTACTGCTGGATGCAGTTTATAAAGTCCGCGACCTGGTTAACGAACCGGTTTCGCATCTGAATGCGGTTCAGCTGGCTGCCGAAATGGAAAAAATGGGGCAGGAAGCCGGTTTCAGGGTTGAAGTCTTGCACAAGGCACGTATCGAAGCCCTGCGGATGGGTGGTTTGCTGGCTGTGAACAAGGGATCGGTTGATCCTCCTACTTTCACAATCATGGAATGGAAGCCCGAAAATGCCCGGAACAAAAAACCCGTTGTTCTGGTTGGGAAAGGAGTTGTATACGACACGGGCGGCCTGAGCCTCAAGCCCACAACCGACAGTATGGATTACATGAAATCTGACATGAGCGGTGCCGCCGCAGTGACAGGCACCATGTATGCTCTGGCGCGCAACAGAATTCCCCTTCATGTGATTGCCCTGGTCCCTGCCACCGACAACCGTCCGGGAGGAAATGCCTATGCTCCGGGCGACATCATCACCATGTACGATAAAACCCGGGTTGAAATGCTGAACAGTGATGCCGAAGGGCGCATGATCCTGGCCGATGCTCTGGCCTATGCCAAATCGTACAAACCTTCCCTCACCATGACGGTTGCCACCCTCACCGGTTCAGCTGCACGTGCCATAGGAAAGTACGGAATGGTAGGGATGGGTACGGCCCCTGAAAAAATCAGGGAAAACCTGACCCGAAGCAGCGAGAAGGTTTACGAGCGCATTGCCTGGTTCCCTTTCTGGGATGAATATTCTGAATTGCTGCGCTCTGACATTGCCGATATAAAAAATGTGGGAGGAAATGATGCCGGAGCCATCACCGGAGGAAAGTTCCTCGCACATTTTGCCCCGCACCCGTTTGTTCATCTCGATATTGCCGGCGTGGCCTGGGCAAAAACTGCCGAAGGATACCGGACCAGCGGAGGTACCGGAATCGGAGTACGCCTTCTTTATGACTTCCTCAGGAATTACTGATCATCTGAATTTTACGTACCTTTGCTTTTCGCAAAAAGTTTTGTGTTATGAACTCACGCATGCGCATTGGAATAACCCACGGTGATATCAACAGCATCAGCTACGAGGTGATTATGAAAGCCCTCCTCGATCCGAGAATTATGGAAGATTGTACACCCATTCTTTACGGATCATCCAAAGTGGCTGCATACCACCGGAAAACACTTAATATCAATAATTTATCGTTTAACGCCATCCGTTCAGCCGAAGAAGCCTCACCCCGTAAGCCCAATCTGATTAACTGCATCAACGACGAAGTGCGGGTTGAACTGGGGAAATCCACACCCCAGGCCGGAGAAGCAGCTTTTCTTGCATTAAAAAAAGGCGTGGAAGACCTCAAAGCAGGGAAAATTGATGCATTGGTTACCGGACCCATCAATAAACATAATATCCAGTCGGAACAGTTCAGCTTCCCCGGTCATACCGAATATCTTGCCATGGAATTTGGAGTAAATGACGTATTGATGTTCATGGTCGGTGAAACCATGCGGGTAGGAGTTGTTACAGGGCATGTTCCTCTGGCTGAAGTGCCGCAGCTGATAACTGCCGATAAGATCCTGTCGAAGCTTCAATTGATGAACCAATCGCTTCAGGAGGACTTTGCCATTTCACGGCCCAGGATTGCTGTCCTCGGGCTGAATCCCCATGCCGGAGACCAGGGTATCATTGGGCGGGAAGACATGGAAGTAATACAGCCTGCTGTGCAAAAGGCCAGGGAGGAAGGCATCCTTGCATTCGGCCCTTTTCCATCTGATGGCTTCTTTGGTTCTGGTTCGTTCAAAAAATTTGACGGAATACTGGCCATGTATCATGATCAGGGACTTATCCCCTTCAAGGCTCTCACCTACGAAGGGGGTGTCAATTTTACCGCCGGCCTCCCGGTGGTAAGGACTTCTCCTGCCCACGGCACTGCCTATGAACTCGCCGGGAAGAACGAAGCCAATGAGAATTCATTCCGCCAGGCTCTTTATCTTGCCTGCGATATAGTGAAAAACCGCCGTATGTTCAAGGAAATTTCCGCTAACCCGCTGAAACATTACGAATTGAACGACAGTTCGCAGGCAACTTCATAATAATCTATTTCCCATTATTCCATTTCCCATTTTCGGGTCGACGAGAAGTTTACAAAACTTGCATTCATCTTCATACCTCCTGTTTACCTTGTGTGCCAACGCTACCTGTATATACAAACGGTAAGGAAATAACGGGATAATGTTCAGAAACATCATGAAATTATGGTCTTAAACACATAAAATATTGATTTTATCATGCCAAAAGATAGTTAGATTTGTTTCCTGGAAACAAACCAAAAAAACACCCTATGGCAAAAATTACCCGCGAAGAGGCTCTCCACTACCATGCTTCTGGACGCCCCGGTAAAATTGAAGTAATCCCTACCAAGCCTTACAGCACACAGATTGATCTTTCCCTTGCCTATACCCCTGGGGTTGCTGAACCATGCCTCGAAATCCAGAAAAATCCGGAAGATGCCTACCGGTACACCGCCAAATGCAATCTGGTGGCGGTTATCTCAAATGGCACCGCTGTTCTTGGCCTGGGCGACATAGGAGCCCTCGCCGGAAAACCGGTAATGGAAGGAAAAGGCCTACTGTTCAAGGTCTTTGCGGATGTTGATGTTTTTGACATTGAGGTAAACGAAAAAGACCCTGAAAAGTTTATTCAGATAGTTAAAGCCATTGCTCCGACTTTCGGAGGAATTAACCTCGAGGATATCAAAGCCCCGGAATGTTTTGAAATTGAAGAACGGCTGAAAAAAGAACTTGATATCCCCGTCTTTCATGATGACCAGCATGGCACCGCCATCATCAGCCTGGCAGGACTTCTGAATGCTCTCGAAGTTACCGGCAAACCGATTGACAAGATCAGACTGGTAGTGAACGGAGCAGGGGCAGCAGCTGTTTCATGCACAAAACTGTACATTAAGCTTGGGGTGAAAAAGGAAAACGTCATTATGCTCGACAGCAAAGGTGTACTGAGAAAAGACCGCACTGACCTGAACCAAAGCAAAAGAGAATTTGCACAGGATGTGCCGTTCAGTACACTGGCTGAGGCAATGAAGGGAGCCGACGTTTTTCTGGGCCTCTCGGTCGGTAAGGTTGTTACCCAGGACATGATCCGTTCCATGGCTCCTAACCCCATCGTTTTTGCCATGGCCAATCCCGTACCTGAAATTTCGTACGAAGAGGCTACTGAAGCAAGGCCTGATCTTATTATGGCTACCGGTCGCTCCGATTATCCCAACCAGATCAACAATGTGCTGGGATTCCCCTTCATATTCAGAGGAGCACTTGATGTAAAGGCTTCAGCAATTAACGATGAAATGAAGATTGCAGCAGCATATGCCCTGGCTTCCCTGGCTAAAGAAGAAGTACCTGCTTCTGTGCTCGCTGCCTACCAGTTGAACGAACTGAAATTCGGCCGCGACTACATCATTCCCAAACCCCTCGACCCGCGTCTTATTATTAGAGTGGCTCCTGCTGTTGCCAAAGCCGCCATGGAAACCGGTGTGGCACGAACAGCCATTACCGACTGGGAAGCTTATCGCCAGGCCCTGAAAACCCGCATGGAACATCTTCATAATTTTTCCAAACAGTCTCCTGCCTGACAGCAGATCTGACAGCTGACCGTGTCTCTTCAGGAAAACTGCCTTGTAAGAACCGATCAATGGTTTTTTACAAAGGCTTTGAGACTCTTCTTGTTATTTATGAAACCCACATGTTTTACAAACACAAACACAGCGGTAATAAAATGCCGAACATGTGGGTTCCATCATACCATTGAAAATTAATTTTATTATGATGAAAAAACACCTCATTTGATGGCACTGATGTGCATTAATCTGCATTTAAAAACTTTTAATTCTTAATTAGTTGTCGTTTCATCGGCTGGCAATATGCGCCATACCGGATATTTTTAAGATTTCCCCGGCGGGAAACAAAACGCAAAACAATTTCATTCCCACCATGGAACATTTTTTTTTGGTTATTTTCGTACCGTTCAAATCCCGGTTATGTTTGAATATATCGAAGGAAAAATTGCCGATCTTAACCCTGCCTGCGCTGTCATTGAAACGGGCCAGATCGGCTGGCTGGTCAATATAACCCTTGCAACCTTCTCAAAACTGCAGGGATCGGAAACTGCCCGACTGTATCTTCAGCAGATCATCAGGGAAGATGCTCATTTGCTGTACGGTTTTTACGACAAGGAAGAACGGGAGATGTTCAGGCACCTGATCAGCGTGTCAGGAATTGGAGCAGCAACAGCGCGCCTTGTGCTGTCATCGCTCAGTGCATCTGAACTGAAGCAGGCCATTCTCACAGCTAATACTGCTACACTGAAATCTGTGAAGGGAATCGGACAAAAATCGGCCGAAAGGCTCATTGTCGAACTGCGCGACAAGCTTGGGAAAATTTCTTCTTCTGAAGACTTTTTGGTTACCAGGGACAATAGACTGCGTGAAGAAGCGTTTACTGCATTGGTAACCTTAGGTTTTCCCCGGGCGGCCGTCGAGAAGGTTCTTGATAAAATACAACGCTCCCGTCCGGAAAAAACCGGTAGTGTGGAAGAACTGATCAAACAGGCTCTCCGGGAATTGTAATGAAAGATACCGAACATTGAAGCGCGTTTATCTGAAAATATATACTGTTCTTCTGGCCGGAAGCTTTTTTGTGCTTTTTACATCCTGGCTTCCGGTACCCGGAACACCGCCGGCACGGAATCTGCAAATGCAACTGCCCGACAGTGCCTCCGGTGATACCGGCCTCCGTTTCAAATACCCTCCCCTGCCCCTGTATCCTATTGGTACACTGACCCAGCCCAGGGGGCCTTATCTTAAATACCCTTCCAACATACGAACCGAAATAGAATATAACCCTCTAACCCAACAATACGAATTCAAACAGAAAATCGGCAAAATCAGTCTCCTGCCTCCTTCGGTGGCCTCCCTCGATGAGTACCGCAGTAAGGAACTCAACAGCTCCATACGGGATTACTGGTACCAGCGTGCCAGCAACAACACCCTCTCAGGAGCCGGATTTGTTCCCCGTTTCAGCATAGGAGGAGAAGCTTTTGACAAAGTATTCGGAAGCAATGTCATCAACATCGTTCCCCAGGGGTCGGCCGAGCTTATTTTCGGCTTCAACATGTCGCGGGTCGATAATCCCACCCTCTCGGAAAAACTCCGGAAAACACCTTCGTTCAATTTCGATGAAAAAATCCAGATGAACGTCACAGGGTCCATTGGCGACAAACTGCAACTGGGAGTGAACTACAACACCGAAGCAACCTTCGATTTTGAAAATAAAACCAAACTCGAATGGAAGGGCGAAGAAGATGACATTATCAAAAAAGTGGAAGCCGGCAATGTGACACTTCCGCTCAGCGGCTCGCTCATCACCGGAAGCCAGAGCCTCTTCGGCCTCAAAACGGAAATGCAGTTCGGAAAACTTACGGTTACCAGCGTTTTCTCACAGCAAAAAGGCGAAACCTCTGTAATGGAGGTGAAGGGAGGAGCCCAGCTCAGCGAATACGAAATAACAGCCGACAACTACGAAGCCAACAAGCACTTCTTTATATCCCAGTATTTCAGGGATCACTACGACGAAGCGCTGGCCACCCTTCCCGTGATCAATTCACCTATCAACATTACCCGTATTGAAGTTTGGGTGACCAATAAAACAAACAATTTTGAAAGTTCGCGCAACATAATTGCTTTTGCAGATCTTGGTGAAACCGACCCGCAATACACTAATCCTTACTGGAGCATTTCTCCCGGCAATCGTTTTCCTTCCAACGAAAGCAATAACCTTTACCAGACGGTTACCGACCAGGGAAGTGTTATCCGCAATCTGAGCAGTGCGGCAAACTACCTGAATTCCCTCCTGCCTTACGGAATTGTTAACGGACAGGATTATGAAAAGATTGAAAATGCGCGGCTCTTAACGGAAAGAGAATATACCTTCAACGAAAAACTGGGCTATATATCATTGAATTACGCGCTGAATGCCGATGAAATTCTGGCCGTGGCATATGAATACACCATGAACGGTCAGGTTTACCGTGTAGGAGAATTTTCTTCGGGAGGTATCGCCGCCCCGCAGGCCCTGGTTGTCAAACTGCTGAAAGCAACCAACCTGAGCCCCAAACTGCCAACCTGGCGGCTGATGATGAAAAATATTTACAACATCGGGGCTTATCAGATGAACCGTCAGGACTTTACCCTGAATGTTCTTTACCAGGACGACAAGACCGGAAACGCCCTCAACTATATCCCCGAAGGGAAAATAGCCAATAAAATCCTGCTGAAGGTACTGCATCTTGACAACCTCAACTCCCAGCTCGATCCTTCGCCCGACGGGGTTTTTGACTTCATCGAAGGAATTACCGTAAATTCCTCAACCGGCCGCATTATTTTCCCGGTTGTGGAACCTTTCGGCCGGTACCTCGAAAAACAGTTCGGCGATGATGCTGCCGGCAAAGCCATTGCCAAAAAATATGTCTTCAAGGAACTTTACGATTCCACACAAACCCGTGCCCGCCAGATTGCCGAAAAGAACAAATTCCGCCTGCAGGGCACCTATAAGTCCTCATCCGGTTCCGAAATACCGCTGAATGCCATGAATGTTCCGCCGGGTTCGGTAGTGGTTACGGCAGGGGGCATCAAACTGCAGGAAAATATTGATTACACGGTAGATTATACCCTGGGGCGTGTCAAGATTCTTAACCAGGGCTTACTCCAGAGCGGAACCCCCATCAGGGTTTCACTCGAAAACCAGAGCATGTTTGCCATTCAGACAAAAACTCTGATAGGATCTCATTTTGATTACAAAGTGTCTGACGACCTGAACCTGGGAGCCACCGTTCTGCACCTCACCGAAAGGCCTTTAACCCAGAAAGTTAATATCGGCGATGAGCCGATTTCGAATACCATCTGGGGAATGAACGGAAGTTGGCGCACCCGGCCGCAACTCCTTACCACCCTGGTTGACAAACTGCCCTTTATCCAGACCAAGGAGCCCAGTTCCCTTGTGGTGGAAGGCGAATTTGCCAATCTCATTCCCGGCTCAAACCGGGCCATAGGCAAAGGAGGCGTTTCCTATATTGACGATTTTGAAGGAAGCCAGACCAGCATTGAACTCAAATCCTATCCGGCCTGGCATCTGGCCAGCACGCCGCAGGGTCAGCCCGATCTTTTCCCGGAAGGATCCTACATCAATGACCTCCGCTTCGGAATGAACCGGGCCAAGCTGGCCTGGTATGTAATTGACCCTCTCTTCCTCCGGAATACTTCGCTCACGCCTTCGCACCTTTCGGCCGACGATAAATCAAGCCATTTTGTAAGGGAAGTCTTCGAAAAGGAAATATGGCCCAACAAGGAAAGCCCCAACAACATTCCTACCAATATTCCTGTGCTGAACCTGGCCTTCTACCCCGACGAAAAAGGACCCTACAACTATGATGCTTTCCCCACCAACGTTTCGGCAGGAATAAACCGTATCGGACGGTTAAAGGATCCCGCCACGCGCTGGGGGGGCATTATGCGGGAAATTCAGACCAATGACTTCGAAGCTGCCAACGTAGAGTACATCGAATTCTGGCTGATGGATCCTTTTGTGGAGTGGAACGAAAACAATCCCGGCGGAGATTTGTATTTCAACCTGGGAAATGTTTCAGAAGATGTTCTCCGCGACGGGCGTAAGGCTTTCGAAAACGGACTTCCAACTCCCCGCGAACCGGCTACAGGGGTTGATACCACTGCATGGGGTCTTGTTCCTCAGAAACAGTCCCTCGTCAATGCTTTTGACAACGACCCGGCCTCACGCAAAGCGCAGGATATAGGCCTTGACGGGCTGAACAGCGAAAAGGAAAAAGATTTCTTCTTTTCCCGCGACTCGTCCTACCTCCACCAGATCGACCAGTTGCATGCCCTGGGCCAGCTCTCCGACTCAGCTTACCAGGTACTGTGGAATGACCCCTCCTCCGACGACTATCATTATTACCGGGGGCCCGATTATGACCAGGAGCGCGTCAGCATCCTCGACCGGTACAAAAAATACAACGGGCTGGAAGGAAATTCCCCCACCTCCGATCAGACCAATCTGCCCTATCCTACCGCCGAAAGCACCCTGCCCGATGTAGAAGATATTAACCGCGATAATACCCTGAGCGATGCCGAAAGCTATTACCAGTACCGGGTAGAACTCCGCAAGGACAAAATGGTTGTCGGCCAGAACTTTATTACCGACAAGGTTACCACCACCGTCACCCTTGAAAACGGAAAACGAAGTACTATCAACTGGTATCAATTTAAGGTTCCCATTACCGATTACGAAAAAGTTGTAGGCTCTATTCAGGATTTCAAGTCCATTCGTTTTATGCGAATGTTTGTTAAAAATTTCCAGGCACCGGTTATTCTTCGTTTTGCGCGTCTGGAACTGAAACGCGGCGAATGGAGGAAGTACACATTCCCTCTGCTCGAAGGCAGTGAAAACCTTTCCGGCGGTGAACCAACAGGATCCCTGGATATTTCGGCTGTCAACATTGAGGAGAATTCCAGCAAAACCCCGGTCAATTATGTGCTTCCTCCGGGCATTGACAGGGTGATTGATCCCACCAACCCCCAGTTGCGTCAGCTGAATGAGCAGGCTATGGTGCTGAAGGTCAGTGATCTGGCCGACGGAGATGCCCGTGCCGCTTTCCGCAATGTGGAACTCGATGTCCGCCAGTACCGACGCATCCGCATGGAAGTGCACGGGGAGGCCCTCCCGGGCGAAAACCTCAGGGACGGAGACCTCACGGTGTTTATCCGCCTTGGCACCGATTATAAAAACAACTATTACGAGTACGAAGTTCCTTTGCACGTTACACCTCCTGCACCTCCCGGAGGATACAACAACGACAGCGACCGTGACCGGCTCATCGTATGGCCGGCCGAAAACCGGATCAACATCCCTCTTGATTTGTTCACCAAAGCCAAACTGGCCAGGAACGAGGAAATGAACAAACCGGGATCGGGAATTTCAACCCTGACCCGTTTCCCTTACACCGACGGCAAAAATACCGTTTACATCTCAGGAAATCCGAACCTGAGCAATGTCCGGATCATCATGATCGGAATCCGTAATCCGGGAGAAAGCCGCAACGGATTCGAAAATGACGGAATGGCAAAATCGGCCGAGGTGTGGGTCAATGAACTTCGCCTGACCGATTTCAACGACCAGGGAGGCTGGGCTGCCAACGCCCGTGCTTCTGCCAAGCTGGCTGACCTGGGTACGGTAACTCTGGCCGGATCAACCAGCACCCCCGGCTTCGGAAGCATCGAAAAGAAAGTGGCCCAGCGATCTACAGAGCAAATCAATTCGTATGATCTTTCCACCAACCTGGAACTTGGAAAATTCTTCCCCGATAAGGCCAATATCAATATTCCCTTCTTCATGGGATATTCCGAAACCTTTGTAAATCCCCAATATAATCCTCTCGATCCCGACATCCTCTTCAAGGTGGCTCTTGATGCTGCCCGGACAAAGCACGACAGGGACTCCATCCGACGGCTGGCCCAGGACTATACGCGGCGGCGAAGCATCAACTTTACCAACGTACGCTTCGGAAAAACCAAGGCAAAACAAAAGCCCTGGAGTCCTTCCAACTTTACTTTGAGCTATGCCTTCAGCGAAGAACTTAACCGCGATATCCGCACCGAAACCGACCTGGAAAAACGCTATCTGGCTGCCCTGAACTACAACTATACCATACGGCCTAAGAATGTTGCCCCTTTCAGTAAAATCAAATTCCTTAAATCGCCTGCGCTTAGCCTGATCCGTGATTTCAACTTCTATTATCTGCCTTCCTCCGTTTCGATACGTACCGACATTAACCGCATTTACGGATACACCAAATTGCGGAATATTGATCACCCGGCTTTTAAGATCGACTCTACCGTCTATAAAGACTTTCTCTGGAACCGTTACTATGATGTCAAATTTGACCTTACGCGTTCCCTTAAGATGGACTTTTCGGCCACCAACATTGCCCGTATTGACGAGCCGGAAGGTGCCGTTGACCGGCGTTACCGCGATTCCTACGAAGCATGGCGCGACTCGGTATGGAAGAATATCAGAAACCTTGGAAGAACTACCAATTACCACCACATCATCAACCTTACGTATGCCGTTCCACTCAACAAGATACCTGTCCTTAACTGGACAAGCCACAGCATACGCTACGGCATTACCTACGGATGGGATGCCGGACCCATTACACCCGATACCATCCGGTTGGGAAATATTATCAACAACTCGAGGAAGATTGATGTGAGCGGCCAGTATAATCTGAACAACCTGTACAATAAAGTAAGCTTCCTGAAAAAACTTAACGAATCGGGTAAACCACCTCCGCGCGGCCAGCAACCCCAGAAGAAATACAAAACGGTTACTTTCGAAAAATTCATACCGCAGCTAAAAGCAGGCGTCCCGCGATCCATTTTCCATCAGATGGGGACAGAAGACGTAAAAGTGAAGGTGCTGGATAAGAACAAGCAGGAACTGCCTGTTAAAACCGAAATCGCCAGCCGCGACAGGATTGTTGTTAGCAGTGACTCCACTTTTGAAAGTGTGACAGTATCAGTAGAAGGTCAGGTGGAAGACAAGGGAAACCCGTTTGTCATCTTTCTCCGGGGCATGGGAAAAGCGCTTCTGGGTGTAAAAACCATCTCCCTCACCTGGAGCCTGGCCGAAGGAATCAGCTTACCCGGATACATGCCCGGTTCTGACTGGTTTGGCACCCAGAGTTTCGGCGGTTTGCTGGCTCCCGGAATCCCTTTCATCCTGGGTGATCAGAACCGGGACTTTGCTCTGGAAGCCGCACAAAAAGGATGGCTTACCTCCGACCCCCGGCTCAGTCAGCCTTTCCTCATGAGCCGCACAGAGACCTTTAACCTCCGGAGCAATATTGAACCGGTGCAGGGGATGAAAATTGACCTGACTGCCAACCGGCAGTTCAGCCGTAATATGAGCGTATACTACGGTTATTCCGAACAGGACGGATGGAACTTCACCCGGGGACAGATGATAACGGGTAACTTCACCATGACCACAATAACCTGGCGTACAGCCTTTGAACCTATCAGCGTAAAAAAAGGATATCGCAGTGATGCTTTCGACCGCCTCCGGCTTAATACAATTGTTATTTCCGAGCGGCTCTCGCGGCAGAGAGAAAACCGGAGAAATTCGTTCAGCCCGAGTTACAGCGACCTCGGCATCCCTGATCCCAACCAGAAAACCGGCGACTATTATAACGGATATGGATTAACCTCACAGGAAGTTCTTATCCCGGCATTTTTCGCCGCCTACACAGGCCGGAACCCAAACAAGGTGGAACTCACAGCCTTCCCTTCCCTGCTCTCGGTGCTTCCCAACTGGAGGATTAACTATGACGGCCTCACCAAAATTGATTTTCTGCAGCGATACTTCCGGAGCATTAACATTTCCCACAGCTATCGTTCCACCTACAACGTCAGTGCCTATACCAACAACCTCCTTTATGATCCGCTGGAAGTTGACGGACTGAGCTATGTAATGGATGCACAGAACAATTTTGTGCCGCGTTTTGATGTGGGATCCGTATCGGTGAATGAACAGCTGAGCCCTCTGGTGGGAGTTGATGTTACATGGCAAACCAATCTTACCACACGATTTGACTGGAAAAAAAGCCGCACCGCTTCCCTCAGCCTTGCCAATAACCAGGTGATGGAAATGACAACCGGCGAGCTGAGCATAGGCGCCGGATACCGGTTCGACAATGTTCAGATCACCATTACACCTCCCGGCGGAACACAGAAAAATCTTAAAAGCGACCTCAACCTGAAAGCCGATTTTTCCATACGTGACAACAAAACCATTCTGCGCAAGCTGGTGGAAGACCGAAATGACATAACAGCCGGGCAAAGGGCCATCGCCATAAAACTTTCGGCCGACTATATGCTGGGTCCGAATTTCAACCTGCGCTTTTTTTACGACCGCATGATCAACCGGCCTTACGTCTCCTCTTCCTTTGATACCTACAATACCAATATAGGATTCAGTCTCACCTTCAGTTTGTCACCCCAGGCTGCTCAACGATAGGTTGGAAATCGGATTTAAATTGTAATTTTGAAGCCAGAATAATTACAAAACTTAAACAAAACGCATATGCAGGTACCCTCTGATCTTAAGTATACAAAGGATCATGAATGGATCCGGGTTGAAGGAAACCAGGGCGTTGTAGGAATTACAGACTATGCCCAGAAGGAACTTGGTGACATTGTTTTTATCGAAATCGAAACCCAGGGAGAAAAACTCAAGAAGGAAGACGTTTTCGGAACCATCGAAGCGGTAAAAACGGTTTCCGATATGTTTATGCCGGTTTCAGGAACCGTTCTGGAAATTAATCCGAAACTGGAAAGCTCTCCTGACATTGTCAACAAGGATCCTTTCGGAGAAGGCTGGATGATTAAAGTTACCATTGATAATCCCTCCGAGCTGGACACCCTGCTGGATGCCGAAGGGTATAAGAAACTGATCAACGCCTGATCAGAGTACCGGCTTTACTTCGGTTTCAGAAAAGGCCTCGATCATATCGCCAACCTTCACGTCATTGAAGTTCTGGATGCCAAGGCCGCATTCCATGCCATTGGTAACTTCCTTTACATCTTCCTTATAGCGTTTCAGAGAAGCCAGTTCACCGGTGTACACCACAATACCGTCGCGTATTACCCGCACTCTGGAGTTGCGGACAATTTTCCCTTCCCGTACGATGCACCCGGCAACCGTCCCTACCTTTGACACCTTGAAAGTTTCTAGAACTTCGGCCGTGCCAAGGATTTCTTCTTTCATCTCCGGAGAGAGCATGCCGGCAATAGCATCCTTGATTTCATTGATGGCGTCATAAATGATGGAGTAAAGCCGGATATCAATCTGTTCTTTCTCTGCCAGTTTACGGGCGCTGAACGAGGGGCGCACCTGGAAGCCAACGATGATGGCGTTTGAAGCAGCCGCCAGCAGGATGTCGGATTCCGAAATCTGCCCAACGGCCTTGTGAATCACATTCACCTGTACCTGCGGCGTTGACAGCTTGATAAGCGAGTCTGAAAGGGCTTCCACAGACCCGTCCACATCGCCCTTGACAATGATATTCAGTTCCTTGAAATTTCCTATTGCAATACGGCGTCCGATTTCATCGAGCGTAATATGCTTCTGCGTGCGCATACCCTGCTCCCGCTGAAGCTGTTCGCGACGGGTAGCTATTTCCTTTACTTCCCGTTCATCGGTCATAACGACAAACTTTTCACCGGCCTGCGGAGCTCCGTTCAGACCAAGGATGACAGCAGGCATGGAAGGTCCTGCCTGGTCAATCCGCTTGCCGCGCTCATTGAACAGCGCCTTAACATGGCCATAATGATGCCCGGCCAGCAGAAGATCGCCGGGCCGCAGTGTCCCGTCGGCCACCAGTACCGTGGCAACATAGCCGCGGCCTTTGTCGAGGGCCGACTCAATTACCGTACCTTTAGCCCGTTTGTTTGGATTTGCCTTAAGGTCAAGAAGCTCGGCTTCCAGCAAAACTTTTTCCAGCAACAGGTCAACATTCTTTCCTTCCTTGGCTGAAATTTCCTGGCTCTGGTATTTTCCTCCCCAGTCTTCCACCAGAAGGTTCATCTTGGCCAGTTCCTCTTTGATTTTTTCAGGATTTGCCGTGGGTTTGTCGATTTTGTTGATGGCGAACACCATCGGAACCCCGGCCGCCTGGGCATGATTGATGGCTTCGACCGTCTGCGGCATCACTCCGTCGTCGGCCGCAATCACAATAATAGCCACATCGGTGATGCTGGCTCCGCGTGCCCGCATGGCGGTAAAAGCTTCGTGCCCGGGTGTGTCAAGAAAGGTAATCATTCTTCCGTCTTCCAGTGTCACACTGTAAGCCCCGATGTGCTGGGTAATTCCTCCGGCCTCACCGGCAATAACGTTTGTTTTTCTGATGTAGTCAAGCAGTTTGGTCTTCCCATGGTCAACATGCCCCATAACGGTAACAATCGGAGGCCTCGGAACCAACTGCGACGGATCATCTTCTTCCTCCTCCACCAGTTCTTCAACACTGGGCACAACGAACTCCACCTTGTAATTGAATTCATCGGCCACAAGTGCCAGATGTTCTGCATCCAGCCTCTGATTAATGGAAACGATCAAACCGAGATTCATACAGACCTGAATCACATCCACCACCGGCACATTCATCAGGCTGGCCAGCTCATTCACCGTCACAAATTCAGTAACACGAAGTATTTTCGATTCGGCTTCCTGCTTTTCCAGATCAGCTATTTCCTTAAGCCGCAGTTCTTCCCTCTTTTCACGCCGGTACCGGGAAGCTTTAGACTTTCCTTTGGCAGTAAGTCGGGCCAGTGTGTCCTTGATCTGACGCTGGACATCCTCATCATCTACTTCAGGCCTTGCCGGACTGGGTTTTATTGGGCTCTTGCGTGCAGTCTTTTTCCCAAGGTATGCATCAATTTCCTGCAGTTCCCTGTTTTTCTGCTCAGCCTCGGTGGGGGTTTCCTCCTTCTTAATGCGCTTCCTCTTTTTCTTTCTTCTCTCAAATACATCGCTGGAGGAAGCAACAGGCTTTTTCTTTTCTTTTTCCAGTAGTGAAAGATCCATCTTCCCCAATACGGTGGGCCCTGCCAGCTTTTCAACCTTCGGGCGGATGAAATTTTCATCCTCTACCGGAGCTTCGGCTTCAACTTCCTTCTCAGCAGGCAGCACTTCCATGGTTTCTGCCACGGGAGTCTCCTGCACGACCGGTTCCTTTTCAACAGTGGTTTCTGCTTCTGCAGGAACTTCTTCCGGCGCTTTTTCTTTGGCGGCTCTTCCGGCAGATTTACTAATCTTATCAATATCGATTTTCCCTACTACTTTAATCTCTGGTTCGGGAACAATAGTCGGTATTTCCTCCACAACAGGTTCTGGTTCTTTTTTCTTTTTGCCTTTTATGGGTGCAATCTTTTCTTCAGGCTGAACAGGTGTTACCTTTTCCTCGGGGATCCCTTTTTCTTTCCCTGAAACAGGAAGTGCCGGTTCTTCTTCTTTTACCGGCTTTTTCTTTTCAATTTTTTCAAGATCAATTTTCCCGAGTACCTTTGGTTCTTCAATTTTCTTTTTCAGGCTTTCAGTCGAGGTTTCAAGCGGATGTACCCTTCCGGTTGTAACATCTTTTATGCGGATTCCCTCTTCGTCTTCTTCCGTTTCAGTAAGTTCCGACTCTTCTTTCTGGATATCATTGATGGTAACCGAAACCTGTCCTTTCGGCATCGTTCTCAGATGGAGCTTTTCCGACTCCTTTTTGATGGTTTTTTCCGTACTGAATTCTTTCTGAAGAAGGTCATATTCCTCAGGCGTTACCTTGGAATTTGGATCCGGATTAAGGGTATAGCCTTTCTTCTTCAGAAATTCCACCATAGTGGAAATTCCGACGTTCAACTCACGGGCCAGCTTACTTAATCGTACCGTTTTGGTTTCTGACATAGGCCGAAAATAATCTCAATTTTAAAGTTCCTGCAATGTTAACAAGATTTACTGAGCTCTGTGTTGTGTGAAACGCAATTTTATTCAAATTCTGCCTTCAGTATTTTTCGTACTTCGCGAACCGTCTCTTCTTCAAGGTCGGTTCGTTTGACAAGGTCTTCCACCGAAAGGCTGAGCACACTCTTTGCCGTATCACAGCCAATGGCTTTCAGTTCATCAATAATCCAGCTGTCAATTTCATCAGCAAATTCATCGAGGTTCACATCTTCATCTTCTTCCGTTCCGGCTTCACGGTAAACATCGATTTCATACCCGGTAAGCTGGCTGGCCAGTTTGATGTTCAATCCTCCCTTGCCGATGGCAAGGCTGACCTCTTTTGGCTCGAGGTACACCTCCGCACGCTTGTTCTCCTGGTCGAGCTTGATTGATTTAATCTTGGCAGGGCTCAGGGCGCGCTGAATGAACAACTGCTGATTGGTGGTATAATTAATTACATCGATGTTTTCGTTCCGCAATTCCCGCACAATGCCATGAATGCGCGAACCTTTCATTCCCACGCACGCACCAACCGGATCAATCCGTTCATCGTACGACTCCACAGCAACTTTGGCTCGTTCACCCGGAACCCTGACAATCTTCTTGATGGTAATCAAACCGTCAAAAATCTCAGGAACTTCCTGTTCAAAAAGCCTTTCAAGAAATACCGGCGAGGTACGGCTCAGGATCACCATCGGATTGTTGTTCTTCATCTCAACCTTTATGACAACTGCCCTGATGGTATCCCCTTTCCGGAAGTGGTCGGAAGGAATCTGCTCACTGCGCGGAAGAATCAGTTCATTTCCTTCATCATCAAGCACAAGTATTTCCTTTTTCCAGACCTGGTAAACTTCACCGGTAACAATATCTCCGATCCGGTCACGGTACTTATTGAAAATATTGCTCTTTTCCAGATCCATAATCCGGGCACTGAGGTTCTGACGAAGAGAAAGGACTGCCCTCCGGCCAAAATCACTCATCTTGACTTCCTGGCTGATGTCTTCTCCCAGTTCAATGTCGTCAACAATTTTTCTTGCTTCACTGAGCGGTATCTCGGTAACCGGATCGGAAAATTCAGCATCATCAACAACACGACGGTTGTGAAGAATCTGAAAGTCGCCCTTGTCGATGTTAATGATAATATCGAAATTATCGGCTGTACCGTATTTTTTCTCGAGCATTGACCGGAATACATCTTCCAGAACACTCATCATGGTAACCCGGTCAATGTTCTTAAGCTCCTTAAATTCCGAAAATGTTTCCAGCAGATTCAGATTTTCCATATAGCAATATTGTCGTTTTATTTAAATGAAATAATAACTTTCCCCTGTTTGATATTTTCCCATGCAACGGGAACAGTACCTGATCCTTCTCCTTCCTTTTTTTTCTTTCTCCCGGCCGGAATATCTTCCTGCAAAACAATCCCTTCCTCAGTAACTTCCAGCAGAGTGCCGGTAATCCGTTTTCCGTTATTCAGTTCCATCTGCATCTTCCTTCCACGATGCTTTCCATATTGCTCCCTGAGTTTCAGGGGCTGATCAGCTCCCGGCGAACTTACTTCCAGATGAAAATCCTCTGATTCCCTGTCCAGATGTTCCTCCAGATAACGGTTAACCAGGGCACAATCGTCAACGGTAACTCCTTTAACACTGTCAATAATAACTGTAATCCTGTTCTGCTGGGTAACATGTACATCCACCAGCAGAAGCTGATTGTCCCTGATAACAGGCTCCAGAATCTCTTTCAGGTATGTTTCCTGAATCATAAACTAATAATAAAATAGGGGACTCAGGTCCCCTTTCACAATTCGTCCGTTTCAAATCCGGCGCAAATATACAAAAAAATAATTATTTCTGCATATCAAAACGGAAGGTCGTCATCCTTTGGTGAAAGATCGATCGGTTCCAAGGGAGGCAGACTTTCCGGAGTTCCTGACTGTGTAGCCGCCGGTTCAACCCTATACGCTCTGGCATCGGTATACCATCGGCCATTGTATTCGCGCGATTCCAGGCTGAACTGCACTTTGATCATACTTCCCGGAGTAAGGTTCTTTAAATCATTAACTTTCTCGCCCCAGAGAGAAAAGCAAACCTTTTTCGGAAACTGATCTGATGTTTCAATCACAAATTCCTGCTTTTGCCAGGGTCCGTTTTTGCCCTGCCCCGTTTGCACCTGTAACAACTGCAAAAGTTTACCCGTAAGTTCCATTTCAATTTTTTCTGCAAAGTAATGATTATTTTTTTAAACCAGGATTGCGCATCAGGAGAGTAAGCGAACTGATGCGCAGTGGGCTGGCTTTGTGCGCAGGCATCCTGGTTAACCCCGCTGAAACGAAGTGGAAGCGGCCGGTTAAACCAGGATAATGCATTAGGAGCGAAGCGAACTAATGCATTGTGCGATGGCCTTGTGCGCAGGCATCCTGGTTAACCCCGCTGTAACGAAGTGGAAGCGGCCCGTAGGGAACATTGCGCACTTTTTCTGCGCAATGTGGGTTAAGCCCGGATTGCGCATCAGGAGTGTAAGCGAACTGATGCGCAGTG
>JAAYUG010000033.1 GCA_012517825.1 Bacteroidales bacterium
CTGTAAAGCCCACTGTGGATGTTTTGTTTCTTTCATAAATACGTATTTACGTATTACAAAGAAAAAACAAAAACTTTATATTTCAAAGTCTTTTATTAACATTTTTTCAACTAATACGTAATTTTATCGGAGTTACGGATTCATTTTCTATCATTCGTAAATATTTTTCTCTTAAATTCCGGTTTTTTGCCAAAATTCAGCAAAAGTCCAATCTCTTTATCTGTTGCCTTTAAATAGTTTATCAATTGCAATTCGTGTTCTTCAATTAAAAATTCGGCAGCTTTTAATTCAATAATTATAGTATCTTCAACGATAATATCAGCGAAGTATTCCCCCACAATCTCATCAGAATAATAAACTTTTATAGGTTTTTGTTTTTCAGCATTTATCCCGTTCTTTATTAATTCTATCATCATTGCATTTTCATATACCTTTTCAAGAAACCCAAAGCCAAGGGTATTATAAACCGTATAAAAACAGTTTATTATCTTATTGGTTAATTCTTTGTGCAATAATTCATTCATGCTTCGCAATTATTTAATGGCACACGGATAACACAGATTAGTCGGATTTAAACGGATTTTATCAGTGCATATCAGTGTCATCAGTGTCATCAGTGTGCTATTATTGGTTACTTTGAAACAAATTATAAGGAATTCCTACAAATTCTATCTGATTATCTAATAAATATTCCTCATCCAAAAAGCATGAAGGGGCATAAACAATCTGCTTTTTACCCGGTTACAGCTGTTTTATTTTTTCGGCAAGCGTTAAATTAAGTGCAAGGCGAGTCTATATAAATGCACTTAATTTTTACGGCAAACTGAGGCAAAAGTGCTTTTAAGGCAAGGAGGTTGTCGCCTTCAATAATCATATTGCCATTGGCTTTTTCGGGTTGGTAATGAAGTTCCGACACTTCGTCCAATGTGTGAAACGAAACAGCCAAATGGTGGTTCCAGATTATGTTTTTTCCTTTAAATTGTAAAATAGGCATAAGGCGTAAGTTATTAGTTATTAGCGTTTTTTGGATAATTTATGTTTAAAGATTTAATTAAACCGCTAAGTATTTTTGATATTTCGTTGGCTTGTTCGATTAACTTGCTTGCTTTATCTTTTTCCATATAATTTAAGCGAATAGCAAGATAAAGCATAGATTTAACTTCGCTGCATGAACCAATGGCTATATAAACAAAACGGGCAAAATCAGCATCAGTCTTTCTGTCAAATCCTTCAGCTATATTGTTTGATATTGAAACAACAGCTCTGCAAATCTGGTCTTTAAATCCAAAATCTTTTAACTTTTTAAACTCAGAATAAACCTGAACAGCAAAATCCTGTGCTTTTTGCCTTCCAATAATATCTTCAAACTTTTGAATTGCCATAATATATATTATTTTTCTTATTACTAACTCCTAACTCCTAACTCCTAATACCTAATGCCTAATACCCCTTACGCCTTACGCCTTTTATACTTAATCCTTTCTTCAGCCACTTTCAACGCTTCCAGCCCGAACTCTTCGTCTTCCAGTTCATATAGTATCTTTTCACTCAAAAAGTCAATAATTAGTTTGTTTGGATCCGCCTTATAGAGTTCAGCCAGTTTTAATACCAATTCTTTGGATAATTTCCTTTCTCCGCGCTCCATTTTGCTCAATATCGCTACATCAACATCTACCTGCATGGCAGCCTTTCGCAAAGATAATCCGGCTTGTTCTCTCAATTCTCTTAGTTTTTGTCCTAATGTTGACATTTTGTGTGTTGACTATTTATGTCAAAGTTAATATATTTTTGTGCGTTAGGCTCAAAAATTTTAAATTATTTATCAACACTTTATTATCAACGGGCGGGGCGGCAAAAAAACATGTGTTTGGCCGCGAAGGGAAGGTTGCAGGGATTGGCAGCCACACTCTTGCTTATGTGCGGTGGCATTTTCCCATTTTCTTCTATGTCTTTATGCGGCAAAAATTTCATTGTCATTCCGCAGTTTCGAGGAAAGTGATTTTTCTGTCTGTCAACGCCTTAATTGAAATAGATTCCCGGTTTATTTTCCGGGAAGATAAATTTCAACACCAGGAACATAGTTTTGATTTTCAATTCATTGTAAAAGGTGGTTCAATTTGATCCGGAACCGTCACTGTCCTTTGTTTAACACTGGTTAAATCAACCGCATCGGGGCATAAGTGTTTTATGATCTCTCCAACGAATCCCGGATCCATCTGTCCCAAAACCCTGTAAACTTTTGCCCTGCCAGAATAGCCAATAAAAGGGAACAGCAAAAAACAAGATGCATTGCGCCGAAGGCTTGCTTTGCATCCATAGTTACCACGAGAATCTTTTTGGCAGATAGAATATGGCTCTTACTGCTTGCTTCAATTATTATCTGTATATTTAACCTCGCATCTCTTCATCAGAATTTTTTGATTTGAGTTTGCTTACCGGGCCTTATTCATCCATTAAAAAAAACCATTATGAGCAGGAATTTCAATCCGAACCCTTCATCAGGAGCCGTTTACGGACTTGGTCTGATTGGTGCCGCCGTTTATTTTATCTCCCATGCAACCGGTTTCTGGATGGGAGTGCTGGGCTTTCTGAAAGCCATTGTATGGCCTGCATTTCTCATCTATGAAGC
The DNA here is from genome assembly GCA_012517825.1 of Bacteroidales bacterium. NCBI lineage: Bacteria > Pseudomonadati > Bacteroidota > Bacteroidia > Bacteroidales > Bacteroidales bacterium. The sequence goes on from JAAYUG010000033.1 coordinate 2,630, forward strand.
CATGAAACATCTGAACATGTAAAAGTTGACCCGGTTACAGGTACACTATTGCACAGCATTTATCCCAGGTACCAACTTTGTACCCGGACGCTCTGAGTTTCTGCCTATACCGATTTCCGAAATCAACGTAATGGAAGGCATGCTGAAACAAAATCCCGGCTGGTAAAGGGTATTTATTTGACACCGAGATTTGCCCGCAGTGTATCAAAAAAAGCATGCAGGCCGGGCGTATCTTTACTGCGGATCATCTGAATGAGCTGGTCAAGCTGGCCATGGATTTTTTCCACCTGCTCCAGGGTATAGGGGTTTAACAGGATTTCTGATAAAAGATAGTTGTCTTCCGAAAGAAGCCCTCTGGCAATGGCCATGTGTTTCATAAAAGTGGTACCCGGAGCATCCTGCTGTTTCATACAGGCAGCAAATACAAGGGTGGAGGCAAAGGGAACTGACAGGGAATACGCAATGGTCTGGTCATGTTCTTCGAAGGTATAGTAATGAATCTTCAGGCCAAAGGAACCATAAAACTTTTTGAAAAATTCCTGTCCCTCGCTGTCGCCTTCCGATATGATGATGGCATTCTCATGGCGCAATTCCTTTACATTGGCAAAGGTGGGCCCGAACATGGGATGGGTTGAAACATACCTTCTTCCGGTGCTCTGATAGAATTTCTTCAATCCGTTCTTTACCGAAGTGATATCGGAGATGATGCAATCTTCGGGCAATAAGGGTAAAACTTCCCTGAAGGCCGGCACGGTATGCTGCAGGCTTACGGCATTGATCATCAGTTCGGGCCTGAAGGATTGTATTTCTTCGGCAGAAATGAACCTGTGCGCATGAAAAAGGTACTTCAGCTTCGTCTTGTCCTTGTCATAAACGGCCACATCATGGTCCAGACAGAGTGACTCCACCAACCACGAACCCATCTTCCCTGCACCGGTAATCAAAATTTTCATAGAACGCAAGTCCTCATTTTGTTTTCGGATGAATAATACGATGTATCTTTTGTTCGATCAGCATAAGATCAGCCAGTACGACAGCAGTAACAGATTCAATCACCACAGGCACCCGCAGGGCGATGCAGGTATCGTGCCTTCCTTCAATTTTCAGATCGGTCATTTCTCCTGTTCTGAAATTCAAGGTATGCTGAACCTGAGAGGTACTGGAGGTTGGTTTAACGGCCACCCTGAATACCAGTTCATTACCGTTGGTAATGCCCCCGTTGATTCCTCCGGCGTTGTTGGTGCAGGTGGTACCGTCCCGGCCTACAAAGGCGTCATTGTGTTCACTGCCCCACATACGGGCCGCCCTGAACCCGGACCCGAATTCGATTCCCTTCATGGCGGGGACAGCAAAAACCGCATGGCTGATCAGGCTTTCCACCGAATCAAAAAAAGGTTCCCCCAGGCCGGCCGGAAGGTTTTGTACCCTGCATTCGACAATACCTCCGATAGAATCTTTCCGGGCGACGGCCTCTTCCACCGCCTTCTGAATGTCGGTTTTGCCTCCGGCTTCAATGAGGGAAGCACTGACTTCCACCGGATGAATGATCTTCTTTGCCACCACACCTGCCGCTACAAGCCCAAGGGTCAGACGTCCGGAAAAATGGCCGCCGCCCCTGTAATCTTCAAAACCTCCGAATTTGACTGATGCCGTATAATCAGCATGGCCCGGACGCGGGGTTTCCCGTAGTTGTGTATAATCCTGCGAACGGGTATTGGTATTTCTGAAAAGTACTGTCAATGGCGCTCCGGTGGTAAAACCGTTAAAAATTCCGCTCACCAGTTCCGGCCTATCTTCTTCCTGACGGGGCGTTGTGCCCAACGAACCGGCTTTCCGCCGCGAAAGATCGGGCAGGAAATCATCGGGCTCCAGAGGTATTCCGGCAGGACAACCATCCAGAACGACGCCGACAGACGAACCGTGTGATTCTCCGAAAATATGCATCCTGAATAGTCTTCCGAAACTGTTCATAGAGAAATCATTGTGGTTGCTTTGCCTCAGTATGTATCCCCAGGATGGTGAGAATCTGTTCCATTGCCTGCCTTGTCAGCTGTCCGGGTGCCGTTTGTTTTCCGCCCACCAGCGATGCAAAAGTAAATTCCGAACCAAGCGACAGGGCAGCAATCCGCGACAAAGGGCCAAACAGCCCCATGCCCACAATGACCTTCCGGCCCTTATAATAATACAACTGGAACAAACGAAGCAGGGCTTCACGGTCATTCACCATGCAGGCAATTTTGGCGATATCGGCTCCGGCACAATAGCACAGTTCGAGATTTTTTTCGAGCCGGCTTATTACCGGTGTGTCGAGGTAGTCGTGAAAGGAAATAATGACCTGGCAATTGCGTTTTCTTGCCACCTTAATTATTTCGTTCCGGTAATCAGAAGGGGCTTCGAGTTCAATATCAACATAGGCAGCTCCTGATTCGACGGCACGGATGAGCATCTCTTTCCGCAGTGCGTCATCATGATTTCCCGGGCGGCAGGTAGCGATGATCCGGTTTCCTGAGGAAAACAGCTTTGTGATCTGTTCGGGAGAAAAAGAAGCCTGGTCAAGCCGGATTTCGCTGAAAGGCTCCCTGCGGACCGCCGCAAGGCAGTTTTCGAACGATGATTCTGCAATACTAACGCAAATCATGGAGGTGTTGTTTTAATTCGGTATAGGGCATCGGCATTGTTACGGCCTCGCCGATACGGCGTAAAAGTACAAGAAACATTTGTTCCTTTTCTTTTTTCTTATCCCGCGACATTGCATCCACCAGATCATCAGGAGGAACGGGAGAAAGCAGGGGCAATCCCACGCCGCTGAGCAACTGCTGAAGCCGCAGGGCTGTTCCGGCCGGTGCCGTTCCTGTTTTTTCCGACAATTTTGCCGCCATCACCATACCAACAGAAACGGCTTCCCCGTGCGATATTCCTGTAACTTTCTCCAGAGCATGACCAAATGTATGGCCAAAGTTAAGAATTCTCCGGAGGTTTCTCTCTTTCTCGTCCAGTTCCACCACCTCTGCTTTAATTTTTACCGAGCGGTAAATCATTTGCTCCAGAGCCTCAGGATCATGATTCAACGCAGCTTTGTAATTGGCTTCCAGCCAGGAAAAGAAGCTTTCATCCCTGATGGCAGCTGCTTTGATCACTTCAGCAAACCCTGTTATAAATTCATGGTTATCAAGTGTTTTCAGTATGGAGGGGTCACACAGCACAAAGTCGGGCTGACGGAAAACGCCAACCATGTTTTTATATCCCCTGAAATTGATGCCGTTTTTGCCTCCCACACTGGCATCGACCTGTGAAAGCAGGGAGGTGGAGATAAAGCCAAACCGCAAACCGCGCATATAGATCGAAGCAGCAAAGCCGGTAATGTCGCAGACAATTCCTCCGCCGATTCCCAGAACAAAGGTACTCCTGTCGGCATTCAGCCGGATCAGTTTATCGATGATGTACTCCAGGGTTTCGAATGTCTTGTTTCGTTCTCCCGGTTTAATGACAATAACCGGCCATTGTCTGATGAATGCCCTGTAATGCTCGTAAACATTCTTATCTGTAACTGCTATAACCCGTGCATCAGGCAGATACTTTCCAACCTGGTTGTATGATTCGCCCAGCAATACCTGTGACTGGTGATTTCCGGTACGAATAATCAACGTTTCCATAATTTTTGCATCTCACTTTTGCGTCGTATCTGAAACTGGTTCATCCTGTTTATTCATCACGGCTGTCTGATGATTGATGGATTCCTGGTGAATGGCTTCGAAGATTTTGGTTACAAATTCCATGCTAAGGCCTTTTTCCAGTCCCTGTTTCACACGGTTGGTAATAATTTCATCCCACCGGCGGGTTTGCAAGATAGTAATATTATTTTTCCGTTTGTACTCTCCTATTTTTTCAGAGATTCCCATTCTTCTTTCCAGGAGGTTCATCAGCTGATCATCATACTGGTCGATTTGTTCCCTGAGTTCATCGAGGGTAACCCTGGCAAGTGCATCGACTTCCTGGTGGCGCAAAACAAGCCGGGAAAGGAGAAGCTTCAGCTGGTCCGGTGTTATTTGCTGTTTGGCATCACTGAGGGCATTGTCGGGATCAGGGTGCGTTTCAATAATCAGTCCGTCAAAGTTCAGGTCCATTGCCTGCTGTGAAACCTGCAGGAGGTTTTCCCTGTTTCCGCAGATATGGCTGGGATCGGTAATAATGGTCAGTTCCGGATACCTGCGTTTAAGTTCAATAGGGATCTGCCATTGGGGGTGGTTTCGGTAAGCCGTTTGTTCGTATTTGGAGAAGCCCCTGTGAATGACGCCCAGCCGGCGGATTCCGGAATGATAGAGACGTTCGATAGCGCCAATCCATAACTCAAGGTCCGGATTCACCGGATTCTTAATGAGCACAGGAATATCCACTCCCTTAAGGGTATCGGCAATTTCCTGAACGGCAAAGGGATTGGCGGTAGTCCGGGCGCCAATCCACACAATATCAATTCCTCCCCGGAGGGCTTCGTATACATGTTTAACATTGGCAACTTCCGTTGCAACGTACATGCCTGTCTCTTCCTTTACGCGCCGGAGCCAGGGAAGAGCGGCTGAGCCATGCCCTTCAAAGGCATTCGGGCGTGTTCTCGGTTTCCATAATCCGGACCGGAAAATCCGTATGCCCATTTGCGATAATGAACGTGCCACTGTCAGCACCTGTTCTTCGGATTCCGCACTGCACGGCCCGGCAATTATCAGAGGCCTCTCCTCCGAAACCCCCGGTAGTCTGAATGGTTCAATTTTCATATTCACGCGTTTTATCCTGTAACTGATTTTCCTTTTTCGTATTCACCCAATATGGTAAGATCGCTTGTAAAAGGCCTTATGGCTTCAAGTGACTGCAAATACAAACGATAGTCAGTAAACATCATATCCACATAAAAATGGTATTCCCAGTCTCTGCCCGGTATGGGCATGGACTGTATCTTGGTCAGGTTCATGTTATAATACGACAGGATGGACAAAATCTTTGAAAGCCCTCCGATTTCATGTGCAAGGGAAAAAGAAACCGATGATTTGTTGATGCGCCCGTTCCCTTTAATATTGCCGTTGGTATCCTTGACAATAAGGAAACGCGTGTAATTCATTTTGTTGCTTTCAATCCCTTCGGCCAGGATTTCCAGATTGTATTTTTCAGCAGCGTACTTGCTGGCAATGGCGCCTACTCCCCTGAGCTGTTTTTCGGCTATTTCCTTTGCACTGATGGCGGTATCGATGCTATCTACCAGTCTGATATGGGGATAGTTGCCAAAAAACTGCTGTGACTGCAGTATCGCCATAGGATGGGAAAAAACCTCGCTGAGATCGCTGATGGACTGGCCCGGAAGTGCAACAAGGTTGAGGGTAATCTGAAGGTAAATTTCGCCGATGATCTTCATACCCGATTCCTTAAGAATGGTATAATTGGGGAGGATACTTCCGGCCAGGGAATTTTCGATGGCCATTATTCCCACGTCAGCTTCCCTTGCCTTCAGCGATGCAAACAAGTCCTTGAACGTATCATTGGGTATGATTTCTATCGGCTGGTTTTCAAAGTAAAGGCGGGCGGCAATGTCATGAAATGCTCCAAAACCACCCTGAATGGCAATCCGCAATGTTTTGTTTTTCGTTAATGAATCCATAGCAACTATATTTAAAAAAAAATCCCGGATACTGTCCGGGATTATCACAAAACGCCTTCTGCGTGTCCAGATAATCCCGTCACGTTATTCCAAAAAAATAAAAATAAAAACCCGATGTAATTTTCCTCTTCATTCTTCAAGAGCTTTATCAGACGCAAATATAATATATTGAAGTCAGAATTGCAAAAAATATTTATACTTGTGGTATAACAACCCTATTTAGTATGACACGCAGGGAGCGTTTTGAGAGGTTCATTGCCTATTTTTCGGAGACAATGCCGGTAGCTGAAACGGAGCTTTTGTATAAGGATCCCTATCAGTTGCTGGTAGCTGTAATCCTTTCGGCCCAATGCACCGACAAAAGAGTTAATCTGATTACCCCTGCGTTTTTCAGGCGTTTCCCCGACGTGTTTGCCCTGGCCAAAGCATCCGAAAAAGAGGTATTTCCCTTCATCAGTACCTGCTCTTATCCCAACAGCAAAGCAAGGTATCTGGTTGGCATGGCCAGAACAGTAGTGGACAATTTCAACGGCACGATACCGGAAGATCCGGATCAACTGCAGAAAATTCCCGGAGTAGGAAGAAAGACAGCGCACGTTATGGCCTCTGTTTTATACAACCGTCCGGTGCTGGCTGTTGACACCCATGTATTCCGCGTAGCTGCCCGTCTGGGACTTACATACAGGGCAAAGAATCCCCTGCAGACCGAACGGCAGTTAGTGGAGTTCATCCCCGAAGACCTCATTCCCAAAGCCCATCATTGGTTAATACTTCACGGACGGTATATCTGTCAGGCACGAAAGCCCAAATGCCATCAATGCGGACTTACCGATATCTGCAAATATTATAACCGGCAAAATAAACCGGCTTGATAAAGCATACAATCAAGCTCAAAATGTTTTATTATTTTTGACCGTAAAGCGTTTTTCAGTTATGCGTACCATTGCAGGGATTCTGATTATTGCAGGGCTGGCCATGATCCCCTCCTCCTTTTCCCTGAAGCGGATTGACTACAGGGAAAGCCGGAATAAAAATGTGTGCAAGGTTCTGAAAGGAGATGTACTGCTGTACTTTGTTTTTGTTGACAACAAAGAAACTGCGCCCTGGACTGAATTTGATATCCGGACCACCCTTGATTCCATTGCAACGGCAGTAAAGTGGCTGCACAACCAGGCTGCAGCAGCAGGAGTTCCCCTGCGAATAAAAACGGATTATTATATAGGTAAGGAATATTCCACCGTAAGCAGAAATCTGACGTATGGTACGGTAAGCAAAACCATCGAAAAACTGGGGCTCAGAAAAGGGCTGGAAGAGCTGAATACCTGGGGCGACAATGTGGCCAAGAGGGTTGGAAGCGCCTATGTAATGCCTGAAAAAGACGGGATTCCCGAAATCAAAAATCCCAGGAACAAGGAAAGGCTGGTTGCCTTTTTACGCGACGACCACGCTGTGGAAAGTGTTGCCCTTCTGTTTTTCCTCAATAATTATTTCCGGGTTGATATATCGCTGCAGGTGAACACCTTCGATACAAATGATGTTGAGTTTGGGATAGTCAGTTACAAATACCCTTCGGAAATTGCCCACAATTTTCTGCATCTTTTCGGGGCAGCCGATCTGTATAAAACTCCTTTCCGCAAGAGTGAACGCAAAATCCGGCTGGCCAAGAATGAGTTTCCTGACGATATTATGCAGGATCCTTATGGAAGGAGCATTGAAAGCATGTCCATCGGACCATTGACCCGTTATCTCATTGGATGGACCGATTCGCTCGACCCCGCCTATGCCGATCTGTTAACCGACCGGACATACTGACAACAAAATCCCATTCAATGCATTTATTAAACTTCACGGTACAGGAAAAGGAAGACATCTGGTTAATCCTGCCAGAATAAAGTAAAAGCACAGCTTAATGCACAATTTCTTTGAACAAACATTTTCAGAAACTTATGATCACTCCGCCTCAATTTTAACCACCTACTATTTTTTTTATTCAAAAAATTTGTACTTTTACTCAACTAAGTCAAACAACGACCTTTAAACCCTAACCCTATGTGGCTGCGAAATATTTCTGTCAAAACCGGTTCCTTTCTCGGCTTGCTGCTCGCACTTGCCATGATGACCGGATGCCGGTCAGAAGGGAGTAAGAATACCAGTAACGAACAAAATACCGTAGATCTTACTGCCGGAGATGAGATATTTGAAGACCTGAACGAAGCGAAAAAAGTCTTTTACTCGCTCCCCTCCCCGCTTGAAACAGCAGTTTTGCTGAAATCAGCCGGAGCCAAGTACAATGAAAGTCTTCTGAACCCCTTATCCAACGCCAATAACTATACTACCAACAGGCAGATGGCGCTGAACCTGGGAATTTTCTCGACCGACCTCAGTTTTGCCAGTCTTTTTGACCAGACGCAGACTTCCATCAATTATATGCAGGCCGCTAAAAAGATGGCCGATGGTCTGGGCATCCTTGATGCCATCGATCAGACCACCATCGATCGCCTGGAAGAAAACGTGAACAACCGGGATGAACTGATGAATATTATCTCCGAAACACTCATGTCGTCCAATTCCTTCCTGCTGGAAAACGAACGCAAAGCAGTGGCAAGCATCGTACTGGTGGGCGGCTGGGTAGAAGGACTCTATATTGCCACTCAGCTCGTGGGAAAAAGCCCGGTGAAAGAAAATAAACTCGTAGAGAGGATTGTGGAACAAAAGTTCTCGCTCGAAATTGTATTGCGACTTCTTGAAGAAAACAAAGATAACCCTGATGTTGAAAGCATTCTTGAACAAATGAATGATCTGAAAAAAACCTTCGACAAGATTACCATCAAAACCTCTGCCATCACGCCGGTAGAAGATCCCAAAACCAATGTAACACTCCTCAAATCCAAATCGGAAATTCAGATCACACAGGAAATATTTGACGAACTGCGCGAGAAGGCTAAAAACATCAGAACCAACTTTACATTATAAATACCGCGACGTATGAAAAAAGTCTTACAAGCAACCCTTGCTATAGCAATTCTGGTCATGGTACCCCTCAATGGGAATGCTCAATGTAAAGGATTCGCCAAGAAAATCTGCAAGCTTGAACTTACTCCCTATATTCATGATGGCAATTTCCACGCCGCTGTTCTTGTTGAAGGAGAAGAAGCAGAACTTTACAAAACCTTTTATTCTGACCAGGAATACCGTATTGCCATCTGCGGATCAGATGCACTGCCTCCCATCGAATTCAAAGTAATTGATGCCAACAAAAACGTTCTGTACGACAACAAGAAGAATAACTATGCCAAAACATGGGATTTCAAGCTTGAGTCGAGCCAGCAGCTGAAAATCTATGTAAAGGTGCCTTCCTCAGGGTCAAGCCCTGATGCAATCCAGCAGGGTTGCGTTGCTATTATGTTTGGATTCAAAGAGAAGTAACCTGCTTTAGCTTTTTCCGGAGATATTTCCCTGTATACGATTGTTCACAGGCAGCAACCGTTTCAGGTGTCCCTTCACAAACCACCATTCCTCCCCTGTTGCCGCTTTCCGGGCCAAGATCAATTATCCAGTCAGCACATTTAATGACTTCCATATTGTGTTCTATCACAATGATGGAATTACCATGTTCTATCAGAGCCTGAAAGGCGTCCAGCAGTTTTCTGATATCATGGAAATGAAGGCCGGTAGTAGGTTCATCAAAAATGAAAACAGTACCTCCTTCTGCATTTTCATGGCTCAGAAAGGATGCCAGCTTAACCCTCTGGCTTTCACCGCCGCTGAGGGTACTGGACGACTGTCCCAGCTTAATGTATCCAAGACCCACATCGGCAAGCGGCCGGAGTTTCTCCACAACCCGCCTGCTCATGGTATTCTTCGACTGGCCGAAGAAAGCAATAGCCTCATCAACCGTCATTTCCAGTACATCGTATATGTTAGCTCCCTGGTAAGTTACCTCCAGCACATCTTCCTTAAAACGCTTTCCCTGGCAACTTTCGCAGACAAGGGTCACATCGGCCATAAACTGCATTTCGATGTGGATAACTCCCTCTCCCTGGCATTCTTCGCAGCGCCCTCCTTCCACGTTGAAAGAAAAATGAGAAGGATTCAGCCGGTAATGTTCGGCAACGGGCTGGGCAGCATACAATTTTCTGATTTCGTCCCAGGCCTTGATGTAGGTAACCGGATTGGAGCGGCTTGATCGTCCGATGGGATTCTGGTCAACCATCTCAACCGACCTGATGGCACCGATGTCTCCTTTTATTGTTCCGAACTGACCGGTTTTCTCGGCCGAATCATGGATCATTCTTTTCAGGGCAGGGTACAGAATATCGCATACAAGGGAAGATTTTCCCGAGCCGCTGACGCCGGTTACCACGGTCAGAATGTTCAAAGGAAACCTGACATCGATGTTCTTCAGATTGTTTTCCCTGGCTCCTGTAATTTCGATATAACTATTCCATTTTCTTCTCCTGGCCGGGACGGGAATCTCTTTCCTGCCCGTGAGATAGTCGGCGGTATAGCTGTTCTGACACGTTTCCAGTTCCTTATGGGTTCCGCAGAACATAATTTCTCCTCCCAGTCGCCCGGCACCGGGACCAATGTCAACAACGGTGTCGGCGGCCCTGATGATCTCTTCATCATGCTCAACCACCAGAACGGTATTGCCCGAATCACGCAGTTGTTTCAATACATGAATCAGCAGTCCGGTATCACGGGGATGCAGACCGATACTCGGTTCGTCAAGGATGTACAGGGAACCGGTCAGATTGCTTCCCAGCTGGGTAGCCAGACGAATCCGCTGTGATTCCCCTCCGGAAAGAGTTGATGACAAACGGTTAAGGGTTAGATAACCCAGCCCCACCTCTTCAAGGTACTGCAAGCGGCTCATAATTTCTTCGAGCAGCCGGGCGCTGATTTCACGTTCGTGTGCCGACAGACGAAGGGAACGGAAAAAAGTTGTCACTTCATTCAAAGGAAGCCGGACAAGTTCAGGAAGGCTTTTCCCGCCGATTTTTACCCACTCAGCCTGTTTTTTGAGCCGCATGCCTTTGCATTCAGGACATACCGTTCTTCCCCTGTACCTGGAAAGCAATACCCTGTATTGAATTTTGTATTTTTTCTCCTCAACATGCTGAAAAAAGGCATTGATGCCGGGAAAATATTTATTTCCTTCCCACAAAACCCGTTTTTGTTCCTCTGTAAGCTGATAATAGGGTTTATGAATGGGAAAACCGAATTTGTCGGCCTGCATGATCAGCCTTTCTTTCCAACGCTTCATTTTTTCGCCCTTCCAGCAGGCAATCGCATCTTCATATACAGAAAGGCCTTTATCGGGCACAACGAGATTTTCATCAATTCCGATGATGCTTCCATACCCTTCGCATACCGGGCAGGCGCCAACAGGACTATTGAAACTGAACATAAGTTCGGTAGGTTCCTCAAAACTGATTCCATCTGCTTCAAAGCGGTCGGAAAAATGTTCATTGATAGTCTGTTTTCCCTCCTCACCCGACATGATCCAGCACTCACCGTGCCCAAGAGTAAAGGCTGTCTGAACGGAATCACCGTAACGGGTTACTGAATCGGCATCATGCCCTACCACAAAACGGTCGATAACCATGCGTGTGCAGGAAGGCTGAAGCTTCTGCAGGTCTTCTTCTTCCATTTCTTCAATCAGCATGGCTTTGTCGCCGCAGATAAGCCGGGTAATTCCCTGCTGCAGAAGAAGACGGAGCATCTGCGGCAAATCTTTCTGTCCGTATGCTGGCAATGGGCATGCCAGAATCAATCTGGTTCCTTCCGGTTGCTGAAGAATGAAATCAACCACATCGGTAACGGAATGTTTCTTAACCAGCTTCCCGCTCACGGGTGAATAGGTTTTCCCTATCCGGGCATAGAGCAGCTTGAGGTAATCATAAATTTCCGTTGTGGTCCCTACGGTTGATCTTGGATTATGTGCACCCTGCTTCTGGGAAATGGCAATAGCCGGAGGGAGACCCTTGATGACATCCACCTCAGGCTTTTGAATGCGCCCGAGAAACTGGCGGGCATAGGCCGAAAGACTCTCCACATAGCGACGCTGGCCTTCGGCATATATTGTATCAAAAGCCAGGGAAGATTTTCCGGAACCCGATAATCCTGTAATAACAATGAGTCTGTCCCGGTCGAGGGTAAGGTTCACCGATTTCAGGTTGTTAACCCTGGCGCCTTTTATAATTATCTTCCCTTCTGACGCAACCTCTGGCATTATTTTTGCATCTTTATTCAAAAATTCGTACCTTTAACAAAAATTAAGATCAGCAAAAGTATACTATTTGAAAGAATAAGTAACTTGGCAAGGTTATAAACGTATAAACTAAAAGAAAAAGGAGGGCTGCCTATCGACTGAATGTTACCCGGACCAATAAACGGGAGGGAATTGTGAAAACAATAACCAATGCAACTGATCAACAGCTGGTTGAGCTGTTCGGGTCAGGTAATATGGCAGCACTTGAAGTTCTGATCAACCGACACCGCAAAAAAGTATATTCCTACATTTTCATGCAGGTGCGCAATCAGGCTCTTGCCGAAGACCTTTTTCAGGAAACCTTTATCAAGGTAATAACTTCCATAAAAACAGACCGCTACCAGGATCACGGCAAATTCCTGTCATGGGTTATCCGAATTGCCCATAACCTGATCATTGATCACTACCGGAAGTCAAAACAGCTCAACACAGTATCAAACGATGACTTTGAAGGGCAATTGTTCAATTCAAGAAAATTTTCGGATGTAACCACTGAAGAAATTCTCATCAGAGACCAGATCCATAACGATGTACGCTCTCTGATCGATTACCTGCCCGAAGATCAGAAACAGGTAGTACTGTTGCGGCATTACGCAGGAATGAGTTTCAAAGAAATAGCCGAAGTCACCAACGTAAGTATCAATACAGCCCTCGGGCGCATGCGGTACGCACTGATTAACCTGCGCAAACTGATCAACGAAAAAAACATCATACTTACTGTATGACTCAGGAAAGGTGGGTATGCCATGGAATGAACTGTTCCGTGCTTTGCCTCTGGTATCCTGCCGGAGACGATGATTCCTGCACCTGATGGTTACAAATTTGTGACAGGCAGCTTCGTTTTCCGCACGATTTATCCTTTGGCAACTGCATAAAGAATCGGATAACAATGAGCGGTGGTCAGATTCCAAGTTTTTTAGCCTGAAAATTTCTATTCCTTGAGTCAGGTCAGTATACTATTCTGACCGATTTCCCGTTATTAAAGTGAACCAACAAATTGTGCCGATGAAACAATGCTCTACTCTGATCATCAAGGTAAATATTAACGGAGAAGACGAAGAAATGACTGCCGGGGATGCTGATGAGATATCGTTGAATTCATTGAACCCGGCCTTTCTCCGGGAAGTGCTTCCGGAA
>JAAYUG010000034.1 GCA_012517825.1 Bacteroidales bacterium
CGCCGGGCAGATCATCCTGTGTGGAGCTGGTCAGTACCTTAATGGCACCGGGTCGCACAAACTTGCTGATATGCCCAATGTACCAGTAGGAATCCATATAATGCAGACTGCCGTCACGGGTATCGGCAATTACCGGCGCCAGACAGTAGTTTCCTACATGATTCGGCCCGCCCTTTTCGTCCAGAAGTATGTTCCAGTCAGTCCATCCGCTCGCTCCGTTGTTCAGATCATGGATCATGTTCAGGGCATATTCTTCGCCCCACTTCCACTCGTTTACCGTCTTCCAGTCAAAGGGATAACCGCACCCTTCCGTAAAAAGCACCTGTTTGTCGGGGTATGCTTCTTTCACCAGCCGCACATTTTCGAAATGGTTTCCGACATACCAGTGAAAACCAACGCCCCAGACATATTTTGCTGCCTCGGGGTCATCGAGTACTGTCTTTGCCCTCTGATACATTAGTCCCCGGTTGTGATCCCATACCATCAACCGTATATTGGCCAGTCCGGCTTTGTGCAGTTCGGGTCCCAGGAAATTCTTCACAAAGTCCCTTTCCTGTTCAGCTGTGTAAATGCATGATTCCCATGTTTGCACTGCCATAGGCTCATTCTGCACGGTCAATCCCCAGATGTTGATTCCCTGTTTGGCATATTCCTCAACAAACCGAACGTAATACCTGGCCCAGGAATGCATGTACTCTGGAAGAAGGGTCCCTCCATGGAGCATGTCGTTATTCGATTTCATCCAGGCAGGAGGGCTCCAGGGCGAGGCAAACAATTTCAGCGAAGGTGCTGTTTTCAATGCTTCCTGAATCAGGGGGATCTTGTATTTCAGGTCGTGTTCCAGGGAAAACGTGCTGAGAGCGGTGTCTCCTTCTTTTACATACGTGTAACTGTCGCTGGAAAAGTCACAACTGTTGATGTTGGTTCTTCCCAGCGAGTATCCTATTCCCTGGTCCGGATCATAGTAAGCTTTGATAAGCTCCTTTTGTTTCTCGACCGTCAGTTTGTAAAATGTTTCCGCTGCTGCATCAGTCAATGCACCACCAATTCCTTCAATGGTTTGTCCTTTTACTTCCGGATCCACAAAAAGTACAGCCATGTTTTCTCCGGGCTGTGGCATAGGCTCGGCCTGTATCGTTCCCTTGTCAGCCAGGCGATCGCCTGTGTTTTTAGCCGTCAGAAATACCCTGGCAGTCTGAAAGGTTTTTACTCCGGACTGCTTTGCCGGTTTGGTTTTTTCACTGCTGCAGGCCGCAATCAGCATAATGCATAAAATTCCAATCAACAGATTTCTCATATTCATTTTTTGTTAAAGGTTAGTCTCACTATCAGGCAAATGGATTTTCCCTTCCATATATGTGACAGCCTTTCCCGCTATCCGGACTCTGTTTCCTGCCAGAGTACAGTAGAGAGTTCCTCCTCGGCTCGAAACCTGACGGGCTGTCAGCGACCTTTTCCTGGTTTTTTCACTCCAGTAAGGTACCAGCAGAGTGTGGGCCGAACCGGTAACCGGGTCTTCATTGATACCTACCTGCGGACCGAAAAATCGGGAAACAAAGTCATAGTTTTTCCCGGGAGCGGTCACAATAACTCCTCTTGCTTTTGTTTTTCTAAGTAATTCGAAATCAGGGTTTAATGATTTAATATCTTCTTCCCGCTCATATACCAGCATATAATCTGAAATACCTTTCAGACAAAGTGTTGGCATTGCTCCAAGAGCTTCTGAAATCCCTTCAGGTAAAGGTGCCTGAGTTGGCTGATCGGCAGGAAAATCCAGTTCTATCATATTCTCTATTTTTTTGGCCTTCAGAATGCCGCTCATAGTTGAAAAAATGATTTCCCTGGCCGGGTGATGAAGATGGTGAAACAGGATGTGAGCCGAAGCCAGCGTGGCGTGACCGCAAAGCTCAACTTCTGTTGTTGGGGTGAACCAGCGGAGATGCCATATTTCTCCTTCCTTTACCAGAAAGGCCGTTTCGCTGAGATTATTTTCCGCGGCAATTTTCTGCA